>JBIKZP010000515.1:0-3038 GCA_044354655.1 Rhodoferax sp.
TCATCCAGCGGGTCTTCTTCGCAGCCATCAATGGCGTGGCGACGGAGGGCGGGTTCGAGCTGGCACTGGGGTGTGATGTTCGCCTGGGGCAGGCTGGGGACTATTCGCTGTGGCTACCGGAGGTGAGTCATAGCCTGTTGCCGGGAGCTGGTGGCCCCCAGGCAATGGCCAAACACTGTTCAACCTGTTGACGGCCAAGGTATTCAGTCCGCAGGAAGTGCTGGCAGTGGGCCTTTGCCATTGTCAACCGCCTAGTCCGCAATGCATACCGATGGAGCGAGGCCGCGGGTCAAGCGGCAGAGCGCTCGCTTTTATGTGATTGCATGGTTGACCCGGCGGCGCAGCCTCTGATGGCTGCGGTGGCTCTGGGACAGGGTACCATTGCAGATTCTCCAGCGCGTTTTGCCTGAATCCGATATGAACGCCGCTCGCCCTCGTAAGCTGTCTAAGATTACCTTCGGCGTCCGTCGCAATCGCAGCGGGCCGCAAAGCTGAAGAATTACAAAAAGGGATTGAGTTCATGCGGAATACACCACCCAAACTAGCTGGCAAAAAGACGGGCGCCGGGAAGCCTGTTGTTACTCGGCCGGCAAAAGCCCGTGCTACCACACGCGCCGGCGCCAGTGCCAGTGGAATTTCTCCGGACCGCCGGACCGAGTTGTTCGACAAGGCGGCCCAGCTGTTCGGCAAACATGGTTACGACAACACGTCGATGCGGGACATCGCGGCCACCTTCGGCATCCTGCACGGTTCGCTTTACCACTATTTCGGCTCCAAGGAAGAGATGTTCATCAAGGTCTACGCCGCCGGGGTGGACCGATTTCTGGCGGATGTCGAAAATGCTATCGCCCCGCTTACCGATCCCTGGGAGCGGCTGGAAGCGGCCTCTGTGGCCCACCTGGCCGCCTTGCTGACGCGTGACAGTCCCTCAGCCATGGTGCTGGCGGACTGGTCCTACTCATACACCGACAGCATGCGCGAGGCGCTGGTAGCGGAGCGCGACCGCTACGAGCGCCTGTTTGAGAAATTGACGGATGCAGTACCACTGCCGCCGGGCATCAATCGTCGCTACTTCCGGTTGGGCCTACTGGGGGCACTTAATGGTGCGCTGAATTGGTACCGCCCCGGGCGGGATTCACCGGCTACGGTGGCCCGTCATCTGTTGGCCCTATTCCACAGTCCGTGCTGACGCGCGTCTGCGCCGCCCGAGTGTCAGCGCCGTACAGATTGGTTCGGTCGCGTGGCAGGCCTAACTCCTTTTCGGCTTGCAGGTTGACCATGGCCCGAGGCGAAGAGGATGGCGACTTCACGTTCGAGCAGATCGCCACCGTGCCAGGCTGGCCTTGGTGCTTCGACCGGGCCTGGTTGAAATCAGGTGCCAGTATGTTGGGCAGATGCTGCAGTGTTTCGTCGGTTTGAACGGCCTGCGCCACGGCTAGGTGGCCGCTCGGTTGCACGACTACGATGTCCATCCGGGCCAGTCGCAGCGCGTGCCGGATTTCCGCGCAGCGATGGTCCGGGTTAAGCGGAACGATGAAGGCACCTAGGTTGTTGAGCGCGAGAAAGGGTCGATCCGCAGCACGGCCGTGCGCGGCGCTCAAGGCATCGTACAGCGTCTACGGCTGGTGCATGGACTCTACAACTTCAGCGCTGCAGGACCGTGATGGCGCAGGCAGCTTCGTCAAAGCCCACGACGCCGCCGCCATTTTCGGCCAAGGCCAGGTCCGCGCCTGCAACTTGCCGTGCGCCGCACTCATCACGCAGCTGTGCAGTCAACTCGTAAATCATGGACAGGCCTGTTGCACCCACGGGGTGGCCTTTGGAGACCAGCCCGCCGGACAGGTTAACGGGGATAGAGCCACCCAGCGCCGTTGCGCCGCTACCAACGAATGCCCCGCCGGTGCCAATCTCGCAGAAACCCAGCATCTCTGCCTGGTAGATTTCGCAGAACGAGGTGGCGTCATGTACTTCAGCAACATCGATGTCCTGCGGTGTGATGCCTGCTTGCGCGTAAGCACGCTTTGCCGCGACCTGGGAAAGACCGGGCTCCTCCAAGCTGCGGTATTTACCGCCGCTCAGTGCGCTGGCGCGTACCCGCACGGCGCGTTCACGCACACTGACCGGCAGTGACGCGAGTACGTGCGATGAGCAAAGAAGCGCTGCCGCCGCGCCGTCGCCGACCGGCGAACACATGGAACGCGTGAGTGGCCAACTGACCTCGCGGTCCGCCAGCACCTCGGCTGGCGTAACCTCGAAGCGATACTGCGCCTTGGGGTTGAGTGCCCCCATGGCGTGGTTCTTCGACGCGGCGAACGCGATTTGCTCCCGTGTGGTGCCGAAGGTCTTCATGTGGTAAGCCGCCTGCATCGCATAGGTATCCATGAACAGGGTTCCGCCTGCAGCATTAGGCGCAAATGGCTTGCCGGAACGGTTGCCGGCGTCCAGGTAGTAAGCCATCCATTCCTGCGGGTCTAACTGGTCGATGCCGCCTTCAAATATCTCCAGCGTCTTCGATGTATCGCCTGGGAAAAAGGTCTTCTCCACACCTATCGCCAGCGACATATCGACCTGGCCCGACAGGATGTCCTTGTATGCGCCATGGAAGGCCATGGATGCGGTGGCGCATCCACCCTCAACATTGATGATGGGTACCCGTTCAGGGAAGAGCTTTTCACTCACCAGCGGTGTGAAACAAACTTGACCGCGGATGTTACGTTGCCCAAAAGTGCCCATGCCGCAGTTGCCAAACCAAGCCTGCCCGATATGGTCGCCGCTGTCCAGTCCGGCATCGCTCAGTACCTCAAGGTAGGCTTGTCGCGTCAGGTCCTTGAAACTCCGACCGGGCTGCTTTCCGAAGGGGGTGCACGAGACTCCGATTACGTAGACGTCACTCATTCCTGTCTCCATTCAATCTTGGAAGCTTTGTCATTTGAGGATCATAGGCAACTGCTGAGGGCCGCGCATGACCATTGCATCGATCCAATCGACTTCGCCGCTACCCGGTTGCATGCGTGGAAAACGCACCAGCAGTTTTTCGA
>JBIKZP010000054.1:0-9253 GCA_044354655.1 Rhodoferax sp.
GCTGGCCGAGTCCGGTCTGCCCATCATCAGCGCCGACACCATGGCCGATGCGGCCGAAAAAGTGGTGGCCGCCGTTAAAGCTGCAGCATGAAACTTTTCGGGACAGACCGCAGCTACGCACAGCGAGCCAGCGCTGTCCCCAACTGACTAGAAAGTGAATTATGTCGATCCTCATCAATAAAGACACCAAGGTCATCACCCAGGGCATCACCGGCAAGACCGGTCAGTTCCACACTGAAAAGTGCCAGGAATATGCCAATGGCAAAAACTGCTTCGTAGCGGGCGTGAACCCCAAGAAGGCGGGCGAGTCCATCTTCGGCATCCCCATTTTTTCTTCGGTCAAGGAAGCCGCCCACGACACCGGCGCGACCGTGTCGGTCATCTACGTGCCCCCCGCCGGCGCTGCGGCGGCCATCTGGGAAGCGGTAGAAGCCGACCTGGACCTGGCGATTTGCATCACCGAAGGCATTCCCGTGCGCGACATGCTTGAAGTGCGCAACAAAATGCGCGCCAAAGAAGCCGCTGGCGGCAAGAAAACTTTGCTGCTCGGGCCTAATTGCCCCGGTTTGATCACGCCTGACGAAATCAAAATTGGCATCATGCCCGGTCACATTCACCGCAAGGGCCGCATTGGCGTCGTGAGCCGTTCCGGCACCTTGACCTACGAAGCGGTGGCGCAGCTGACCGAAATCGGTCTGGGCCAGTCCAGCGCGGTCGGCATTGGTGGCGACCCCATCAATGGCCTCAAGCACATCGACATCATGCGCGCCTTCAATGACGACCCCGACACCGATGCCGTCATCATGATTGGCGAAATTGGCGGACCCGACGAAGCTGAAGCGGCGCGCTGGTGCAAGCTGAATATGAAAAAACCCATCGTCGGCTTTATCGCCGGTGTCACCGCACCTGCGGGCAAGCGCATGGGTCACGCCGGTGCCTTGATCTCTGGCGGCGCCGACACGGCCGATGCCAAACTGGCGGTGATGGAAGAGTGCGGATTCAAAATCACGCGCAACCCGTCTGAAATGGCCAAGCTGCTCAAGGCCATGCTGTAAGCCGTTAGTGCCTGCCAGGTTGAACTGCTGATTGCGGTTAGCCACAATACGAAGCCGGATTTCCTGATGGACAATTCGGCTTCGTTGTTTATAAGTTGCCTGGACTGCTGAAGAGAGAACCACATGGAAGAATTCATTACCGCCCAATTTTGGCTTGCCGTTGGGCAGATCATCATGATTGATATTTTGCTCGGCGGAGACAATGCTGTGGTGATTGCCTTGGCGTGCCGCCAACTGCCTCCCCACCTGCGCACCAAGGGCATTTTGTGGGGCACCGCGGGTGCCATTGTGTTGCGGGTTGTGCTGATTGCCTTCGCGCTGACCTTGTTGCAAGTGCCTTACCTGAAACTGGTGGGTGCAGTCCTTCTGCTTTGGATCGGCGTGAAACTGCTGGCGCCAGACGATGACGGGCACAGCAATATCCAGGGCAGCGACAAACTCTGGGCTGCCGTCAAGACCGTTATCGTGGCGGACCTGGTGATGAGTGTGGACAATGTCATTGCCATCGCGGGCGCAGCCACAGGGGCCGGCTCCAACCACCAGATGCCCTTGGTCATCTTTGGCTTGTTGGTGAGTATTCCCATCATCATCTGGGGCAGCCAGTTGGTGCTCAAGTTAATGGATCGCTTTCCGCTCATCATCACCTTGGGGGGCATGTTGCTGGGCTGGATTGCAGGCACCATGGCGCTCAGTGATCCCGCAGTCAAAGACTATCTGCCGCAAACGCCGCTTTGGAACTACAGCCTGGGCGTTGCCGGCGCCTTGCTGGTGTTCCTGCTAGGCAGTTGGGTGAAGCACAGAGCGGCTGCCACCCCCGCCACCCCTGCAGACTGACAGCCCCCCTAGCTAGCCCTGGCGGTTGCGCCGCATGGTCTGGGGTATATGATGCCGCAGACCTCAAAAAACAGTGACAGGGAGAGCCATGGTGCCAAACCACCGAACAGGGTGCTCAGCCGCGCCCGCCGTGCAGAACGCTTGTTCGATCAGCTGCGCCTGACACGGCCATGTCCAGCACAACCCCCGACCGTGTCGACTCGCCAGCATTGCAACTGCTGCTGGCGCAGCTCCAGGCCTGCACCCGTCTGGAGCAACTCACACCCGAGCATTGCCAGTCTATTTGCGAGGTGTTTGGGGCGGACCGCCTGAGCTTGTACCTGCCGAGTGCAGACCGCAAATCCCTGGTGTCCCGAATCAAGACCGGGCTGGACGGCCACGGCCCCATTCGCTTGCCCATCACCCCCCAAAGCCTGGCCGGCTACGCGGCCCTGACGCAGCAAACGCTTAACCTGGCCAATGTGTACGACACCCGGGCCTTGAAAAAAATTAACCCGGACCTGCGCTTTCTGGGCGCAGTGGACATGCGCTCGGGCTACCGCACCCGACAGATGCTGGTGACCCCCCTGCGCCAGGGTGGGCAATGGCATGGGGTGTTGCAACTCATCAATCAAAAAGACGGCCAGCCCTTTAGCGACCAGGCCGTGAGCGCGCTGGTGCCCTTGTGCCAGGTCTTGTGCGACCTGGTTACGGCCACGGTGCAGCCCTTGGCCCTGCCGGCATTCGCCGAGCAGGCTGCGCCCAAGGCCAACAAATACGCCAGCCTGGTGCAGCACGGCTATCTGACTTCGGCCGAGTTGGCCCAGTGCCATGAAGCAGCCAGCCGCGAGCGGCGCCCCATGCAAGACCTGCTGGTAGAAAGCTTTCAACTCCAGCTGGTGCAAATTGGCCTGTGCCTGGCCAGTTTCTTCGGCGTGCCGTACGAGCCCTTCAAGGCGGGGCGCCTGCGTTCAGACAGCTTGCACGCGTTGGCCAAACGCGAATTCATGGCGCAGCAGGGCTGGCTGCCGCTGGCGCAGTCGGCAGAGGGTCTGGTGGTCATGTGTCTGGACCCGGTCACCGTGCGCGAGTCCCGTGCGGTGATGCAAATTTACCCCGCCCACCCGCACACGGTGTACCGGGTAACCACACACGCCGAGTTCAAGCAAACGTTGGCGCAATTTTTCAACCCAGACCAACACGCTGGCACGGTGGACACCCTGCTCTCCACCATGGATGCGCAGGCCTTGGAAGAAAGCCAGGACCAAATTGAGTTCGCCGCCTCCTCCAATGAACTGGTGCGCCTGGTCAACAAAATCATTGTGGATGCCTACGAGCAGGGCGCCTCTGACATTCACATTGAGCCTATGCCTGGCAGGTTTAAAACCGGTATTCGCTTTCGCATTGACGGCACCCTGGTGGCGTATGCCGAAGTGCCCGCGCCATTGCGTCAGCCGCTGGTCACCCGCCTGAAAATCATGTGCGACCTGGACATCTCCGAGCGCCGAAAGCCGCAAGACGGCAAGATCAGGTTCAAAAAATACGGCCCACTCGACATTGAATTGCGCGTGGCCACCATTCCCACTGCCGGTGGGTTGGAAGATGTGGTGATGCGTATCCTGGTGGCTGGCGAATCCCTGCCGCTGGACCAAATTGGCCTGAACCCGCTCAACCAGGCACGGCTTGTGCAGACTGTCACCCAACCCTACGGCCTGTTTTATGTATGCGGCCCCACCGGCTCAGGCAAGACCACCACGCTGCACGCCATTTTGAAACACCTCAACAACCCGGACACCAAAATCTGGACGGTGGAAGACCCCGTGGAGATCACGCAAAAAGGCTTGCGCCAAGTGCAAATCAACCGCAAAGCCGGCATTGACTTCGCGCTGGTCATGCGCGCCTTCTTGCGCGCCGATCCCGACATCATCATGGTGGGTGAATCGCGCGACCGGGAAACCGTGGCCATGGGCATCGAGGCCTCGCTCACTGGCCATCTGGTTTTCTCAACCCTGCACACCAACTCGGCCGCAGAGTCCATCACCCGCTTGCTCGACATGGGCATGGATCCTTTCAATTTTGCCGATGCGCTGGTGGGCGTTCTGGCCCAGCGCCTGACCAAAAAACTCTGCATTTGCAAAGAAGCCTACACCCCCGATGCCGATGAATTGCAGCGCTTTGTGGCCGAATACGCCAACGATCTGCGCCACAGCGCGCCCTGGCAACTAGATGCCGCAGGCGAGTCCGAGCGACTGCTGCAAAGCTGGACCGTGCAGTACGGCCAACCAGACCCCCGCCATCCCGATCCCCACCATCCCGATGAACCGGCGCGCGTGCTGCTGCTCTACCGCGCAAAGGGGTGCGCTCGCTGCAACCACTCAGGCTACAAAGGCCGCCTGGCGCTGCATGAACTGTTGATTGCCGACAACGAGATCAAACGACAGATTCATAGCCACGCCCGTGTGGCAGACCTCCTGGCCACCGCGCTAGACCGTGGCATGCACACCTTGAAAATGGACGGCATGGACAAGGTGCTTCAGGGCCTGACCGATCTGAAAATGGTGCGTGTGGTGTGCATTCAATAAGCGCGGCGTTAGCAAAATTTTTATACGTTGCGCGGAGGGGCCAGCTACGTTAAGGTCGGAGCTGCTTAGGGAGGCTTGGCATCAACACCGAATGAGGGGCGTGCCAGGCCTTTGGTTTCTTTAATCCAAGGGAGTAAAAAAATGAAAACTTATGTGCGAACCCTGCAAAAGGGTTTTACCCTGATTGAGCTGATGATTGTGATTGCCATCGTGGGCATTTTGGCGACGGTGGCTTTGCCAGCCTACCAAACCTATGTCTCCAAAGCCAAGTTCTCTGAAGTGATTTTGGCCACCTCCGTGGTGAAGGTCGCCGTGGAGCTTTGCGCCCAAGACCAGGGGACTGAAAGTAATTGCAGCGGTGGTGCCAATGGCATTCCCTCAAACGCCGGTGCTTCCGGCTATCTATCTTCTTTAACCACAACAAATGGCATCATTACTGCGACCGCAGTGGGCACTTCGGCAGTGGCGGCCAGTGGTTTGAATGGTGAAACCTACACATTGACGCCAAGCTATGCGAATGGAAAAATTACCTGGACAGTCGACGGCACTTGTCTTAACAAATACTGCAAGTGATTGCCCTGAAGTCATAGACGTCTGCTGGTCGATAGCGCCGCAAAAGCACCCATCCCGGGTGCTTTTTTTTCGGGTGCGGTCACTACCCTAGCGCACCTTCAATCCACCCTTCGGCCAAGCCACGGCGCATGGTCAAATACCGCCCATGCAATTTTTTCTGCCCCGCTTAAAAACCACCTGGGTGGTGCTTGCCCTGGCCCTGCCCTGGCTCAATCCGCTGACGTTTGGCCCCACGTCGTCGGCCGCACAAAGTCTGTTGACCGCCGTGAGCGCGGCCCTGGTGTTGGCGGTATTTGCCTGGCAGCGCACCCCGCTTGATTTGGCCACGGTCTCGGCCCGCGCCTGGTTACTGGCGGCGGCGCTCAGTGGCGTGCTGGGCTTGTTGCAGTATTTCGGCTTCAGCGCGGCGCTGGCGCCGTGGGTCAACTACGCGCAGCCCGGCGAGGCCTTTGCCAATTTGCGTCAGCGTAACCAGTTTGCCACCTTGAGCAGCATCGGCTTGGCGGCCTTGCTGTGCTGGCAAAGCACGGGGCCTTCGGGCAGCCCCTTTTCTCGTTTTGCTGCGTTTTTACAGCGTACGCCATGGTTACCGGTGGCCTTGGCTGTGCTGCTGGGCGCGGGTTTGGCGGCCAGTGCCTCGCGTGCGGGCTTGCTGCAGTTGTTGTTCTTGTTGGGGCTGTCTCTGTGGTGGGGTGGTTGGCGCCGTGCGCCAGTTCGCCGCGTGCTGGTAGCGGCTGCGTTGGCCTACGTGGTGGCCGCGCTGGTTTTGCCGCAGCTGCTGGGGCAGGAGCGTGGCATTTTGTCGCGCTTTAACGAGCCCGTCGAATCCTCTTACAGCCGCGTGGTGCTGTGGGGCAATGTGCTGCACCTCATCGCGCAAAAACCCTGGCTTGGCTGGGGCTGGGGCGAGCTGGACTTTGCCCACTTCATGACGGTCTACCCCGGCGCGCGATTCAATGACCTGCTGGACAACGCCCACAACCTGCCCTTGCACCTGGCGGTAGAACTGGGCTTGCCGCTGGCCTTGCTGATTTGCGCGCTGGTGCTGATCCTGGTGTGGCGTGGCCAACCCTGGCGTGAGGCGAATGCCGCACGCCAGATGGCCTGGTCGGTGCTGGCGGTGATTGGCCTGCACAGCCTGCTGGAGTACCCGCTGTGGTACGGACCGTTTCAACTGGCGGTGGTCTTGTGTGTGCTGCTGTTGAGCTTCACCCCCGGGACGGCCCAAGCCCGTGCACGACCCTTGTTCGGCGGCTTCATGAAGCCCCTGGCGCCTGCTGCGCAAAGGCTGTTGGTGGGGTGTTTGCTGGCCATGACCACCTGGGTGGGCTGGGATTACGTACGCGTGAGCCAGATTTACCTGCAACCCGCCGTGCGCTTGCCGGCTTTTCGTGACAATCCACTGGAGGCGGTGCAAGGCTTGGTGTTCTTTCAGGACCAACTCAAGTTTGCCGACTTTGCCATGGTGACCTTGACGCCAGACAATGCCGCGTCCGTGCGTGCGCGTGGCCTGGAGTTGCTGCATTTTTCGCCAGAAGCCTCGGTGCTTGAAAAGTTGATTGCCAGTCAGCGTTTGCTGGGTCGGCTGGATGAAGCGGCGTATTACCTGGAGCGGTTTCAGGCGTCCTATCCAGACAAATATCAAAAGTTTATTAAAAACAATTAAAAACAATTAAAAATTTTTGTAACCGTATTTTTATGAAATCCCTGCTGCCTCCATTCATTATTCAGTCATACAAGTGGGCCAAGCAATAGAGAAGATAGTTGTATAAAATTATCAAAGAAAATAGTTTATATACAAAGTTTTTGGAAAAAAAGCGGATGAAACACACCGAAGTTATTGGTATCGCCAGCGGTAAAGGCGGTGCGGGCAAGACCACCGTGGCCGTCAATCTGGCCCTGGCTTTACAAGAGAGCGGCTACCGCGTGATGTTGTTTGATGCCGACCTGGGCCTGGCCAACGCCCCTATCTTGCTGGGCTGCCATTGCCCGTTCAACCTAAGCCATTTTCTGCGCGGCGAAAAAACGCTGGCCGAGATTGTGGTCACCACGCCACAAGGGCTGCGCCTGATTCCCGGAGCTTCCGGCAACCAGCAATTGGCCGGCTTGAGCGCGGTAGACGCCTTGAAAATTGTGCAGGCCTTCAGTGACCTGGAGGAAGCACTTGACTACTTGATCGTTGACATGGCCGCAGGCATTTCACCCGCGGTGCTGAACTTCATGGCGGCCAGCCATCGGCGCCTGATCGTCACGCGCAACGACCCCTCATCCATTGCCGACGCCTATGGCACCATCAAGGTGCTGACAGAGGACTACGGACTCGACGAAATTTACCTTGTGCCCAACGCGATGCAAAGCCAGTTGGACGGCCAGTTGCTGTTCCACAAAATTAACCGGGTGTGTGCCCAGTTTTTGCCCCGCACTGTTCACTATGTAGGCACCATTGAACAAGACCGCCGAGTTGAAGAGGCCCACCAGCGCTTGGAGCCCTTGATGACCTATGCCCGCAGCAGTCGGGCGGCTAAAGACTTTGGTCTGCTGGCGCATGCGGTGACTGAATTGACGCCATTGCAAGAGATGTCGGGTGCCGTGCAGTTTTTCAACGACCGACAGATTCGTCCAGTGCGTGCCACTGTATTGCATTGATGCCAAGCCCTAAACCACACCACAACCCAACCCAGCTGCCGGCTCACTTGAGCGAAAAAGCTGGCGCGGGGCCCCTGATCAGCGCGCAAGAGCTGGAGATGCTGCTCACCCACCAAGAGAGAAACCAACGCCTGGGGGTAGACCCCGGCTTCAAATGGCGCATGAACTTCATGCTCGTCGCGTTGTTGGTGTTCATTGGTTTGATGCTGATTTCACCTGGCTTCATCTACGGCAAACTTCAATTTGAAAACGGGGCCAACAAGTTGGCGCCAGTGCTGCCTTTTCGGGGTTATTTGGTACTGGGTGTTTTAGCCATTTACTACTTTAGTTATTGGCGTGACTGGTACTTTGAGCGGGTCGCACTGATCACCTTTGCGCTGGCCCTTTCCAGCTTATTCATGGATTTTTTCAATGTGCTGGGCTTTTCACTGGGCCCCATACCCCCGCTGGTGGTGGTTTTTTTGCTGTTGAGGTTGCTGATCATTTATTGCCTGTTCATGAACGCCATTCATGCCAACCGGGCCCCGCCTGCGCCCCGTGCTTTTTGGCGCTGGCTTAATTAATATTCCAAGCCCCTGGTATGAAAAACCCCGTTCAGCACGAGCCTTCTACGCCGGCCCGGCGCCCTATCAGCGACGCAGATATGGACGGGCTGCTTACACCCCAGGAGAGAAAATTGCTTCAAGGGGAAGACAAATGGTTTCGCTATCGCCATATTTTTTTGACCGTAGCGATGTTGACCCTGATCGTCAGGCTGGTATTTTTCTCGGCCACCGTGGGCGACAGCTTTAAAGTGCAACCGGGTATGCACGACCTGGCGATGTATTTTCAGTTCCGCGGCCTGTATGTGTTGCTGGCCAGCGCGGTCTATGTGCTGAGCTACGTGCGTGACTGGTACTTTGAGCGCGTCGCCATGGTGATCCTGACCATGGCGATCTTTGGCTGGGCGGTCGATCTATTTAGCGTCTACGGTCTGATGAAGGACCCCACATCGCCCTCAGCCATTTTGTTTTTTGTGCTGCGCCTGGCCATCATTGCTTGCCTCTTCATGAACGCCATGCGTGCCAAACGGGCACCGCTTGCGCCGCGTGGGTTTTGGAGCTGAGCCCGGGGCACAGCGTTCATGCTGAAGCTACAAGAGGCTAGGGCTTGGCGATATCGAGCGCACTCCAGTCACGGTACAGGGTTGAGACTTGGTCCATAGCGCGGGCATCGTTGGAAAAAACAACCAGCATTCGGTTGTTTTTTGGATTCCAGGCCAACCGCTGACCTGCGTAGCCAGTAGCCCAGTAAGTGTGGGGGGCTAACTTGTCTTCGGTCCAGATTAAGTAGCCATAGCCCCCATGTGCGGTGGGCCTTGTTTTTACCTGAATTTGTGTTTTGCTGGCTTCTCGCACGTAGTCTCCAAGACAGCCTTCTGACTTTTGCTTTTGGTTGACCCAAACAGCGAACCGAATCCAATCCTCGGCAAATAGGCGAACACCGGCATCTGAATTGCCAAAGCCAAACCGGTCCTGGGCAATGATGGCGGGACGCTTGATACCCGCAGGCAGCAACACAGATTGCTCAACCCATTTACCAAAA
>JBIKZP010000055.1:0-9250 GCA_044354655.1 Rhodoferax sp.
TTTTCCAAGGTGGCGCCTCCACTGGAAAAGGTTTACGACTGGTATTCCTTCAACATATTGCCCAAGCTCGGCCAGTTGGTTGCGGGCGACGACTCCAGCTACCGCTATCTGGCTGAGTCCATCCGCATGCATCCCGGGCAGGAAGAACTCAAAGCCCTGATGAAAGTTAATGGCTTTGGCCATGTGGATTACCATAATATGACTGGTGGGCTGGTAGCCTTGCATGTCGGGATCAAATGCTGAAAAATGCAGTCCCTGGAGTTGAAGTTATTGGTCCTCGGTCTTTAGCTGTTTTTTTGGAGAAGTCATGAAAATTTGGTCTGCACTTTTAGCTGTCTGTATGCTGGTGGCCGTGATGGACGCCGACGCCGCTCGACGAATGGGCAGCGGTCGCTCTGTGGGCCAGCAGTCCACCAACGTGACCCAGCGACAAGCGGCACCGGCACCGGCACAACAGCAAGGCGCGGCCAAAGCCCCTGCTGCTGCTCCCGCTGCGGCGCCTGCTGCCGCACCCAAGCGTCCTTGGGGCGCCATGTTGGGTGGTTTGGCTGCGGGTCTGGGCTTGGCTTGGTTGGCCAGCTCATTGGGTCTGGGCGGTCTGGGTAGCGTTATTGGTCAGTTTCTGATGTTTGGCCTGCTGGCCCTTGCCATCATGTTGGTGGTGGGCTGGGTCATGCGTTCCCGCAAGGCGGCGCAATCGTCGCAAACTGCGAAGTCGCCTTTTGCGTTCCAGGGGGCATCGCCGGGCAACGAGGCACAGCCACCGGCCACCTACCGTCCGGAAAATGTGGGCAATGACGCCTCAGCCCGTCCTTGGGAGCGCAGCAGCACCGCCTTCGAAAGTTTGAAGCCTGCGCCTCAGGCCTCCGGCTCCGGCATCGGTTCGGCTTTGGGTGGTTCTCAAACCTGGGGTATTCCCGCTGACTTTGACACCGAAGGTTTCCTCATATCCGCGAAGGCCAACTTTGTAGCCTTGCAGGCCGCATGGGACAAGGCTGACATCGGCACCTTGCGCGTCATGATGACGGACAGCATGTTGAAGGAAATTCAGGCCCAGCTGGCAGAGCGAGAGGCGCATACCGGTGGTCCCGGCAATCTCACCGAGGTGTTGATGATTGAAGCCCAGTTGTTGGGTATTGAAGACTTGGGCGGCGAATACATGGTCAGCGTCGAGTTCTCCGGCATGATCCGTGAGGAGCCGTCCGCAGGTCCTAACCCGTTCCGCGAAGTCTGGAACATGACCAAACCCAAAAGCGGCGGCAATGGTTGGTTGGTGGCCGGCGTGCAAGCTTTGCAATAAACCTGGCGCCGAAAACGGCAGCTATTCAGGGAATAATGGGGACTATGGCAACACAGTCCCCATTTTCTATTCTGGAGGGTTTAATTCAAAACCTTCCACTGTCCCAACTCAAGCCCCCCGTTTGGGCTGTTGACGAACTCCAACGACGTCTGGTTCTGCTACTCAACCACCTGTTAGTCCAGGAGCAAGAAGCCACCCGCCGACTGGCGCGCCACAAGGGGCAGGTGGTTCACGTGCAGTGGCAGTCGTTTGAGCTTTTCTTGGTGGCTACCCCGGCTGGACTGCTGGACCGTGCGCCTGTGAATGCCAAGGCAGACTTGACGCTGACCGTGATGGAAACCTCGCCCCTGGCTTTGTTTCAAGCCACCTTGCGGGGTGACAAACCGGCCGTACAAATTCAAGGCGATGTGCAGCTTGCCGCTGAGGTGAACTGGCTGGCTGACCACGTGAGTTGGGACCTGGAGGAGGACATGGCCAGGCTGTTTGGGGATGCGCCAGCCCATGCCCTCGGCCAGGGCTTACGAGCCATGGCCCGTGCCTTGCGCGAGTTTTTAGGTCCGCGCATGGCCACCGAGCAAGACAAGGCGCAGGCATGACGCGCCTGTTGCGAGGCAGCTTCATCGTTTGGGTGATGTTCAGGTATGGCCTGGACCAGCTGTTGCTCACGAGTTTTCAAAAGCCCTGGCTTAACGCCTTGGCCCGGGTCTTGGCCATTGGGCGCTCGCTTGATGCACCGCGTGGCCAGCGCATTCGGCTAGCCTTGGAGCGTCTGGGTCCAATTTTTGTCAAGTTCGGCCAAGTGCTCTCTACTCGGCGCGATTTGCTGCCGCTTGACATCGCTGACGAACTCGCCCGCCTGCAAGACCAGGTGCCGCCGTTTGACAGCGAGGTGGCTATTGCCAGCATTGAACGGGCATTCAACAAAAAGCTGAACGACATTTTTGTCTCTTTTGACCGCGTACCCGTTGCCAGCGCCTCCATTGCACAAGTGCACTTTGCCGTCATTCAAGACCGCGCCGGTAAAACGCGTGAGGTGGCGGTGAAGGTGCTGCGTCCCGGTATGTTGGCCGTCATGGAAAAAGACCTGAGCCTGCTGCGCATGATGGCGGGTTGGGTTGAAGGGCTGTCCGCAGATGGCAAGCGCCTCAAGCCCAAAGAGGTGGTGGCCGAGTTTGACAAATACCTGCACGATGAGCTCGACCTGGTGCGAGAGGCGTCCAGCGCTGCGCAGTTACGCCGCAACATGACCGGACTGGACCTGGTGCTGATACCGGAGATGTTCTGGGACTTATGCACCACCGATGTGATCGTGATGGAGCGCATGAATGGTGTGCCCATCAACCAGGTTGAGCGCCTGCGCGCTGCCGGTGTCAATTTCCCCAAGCTGGCGCGCGACGGTGTCACCATTTTCTTCACCCAGGTCTTTCGCGACGGGTTTTTCCATGCCGATATGCATCCCGGCAACATCCAGGTCAGCCTGGAGCCGGGCACCTTTGGTCGCTACATCTCACTGGATTTCGGTATTGTGGGCACGCTGACCGAGACCGACAAGGAATATCTGGCGCAAAATTTCACGGCTTTTTTCCGGCGCGACTACAAGCGCGTCGCCGAGTTGCACATCGAGTCCGGCTGGGTGCCCGCTGCGACCCGGGTCGACGAGCTGGAGTCGGCCATTCGCTCGGTATGTGAGCCCTACTTTGACCGGCCACTCAAGGAAATTTCCCTCGGGCTGGTCTTGATGCGCTTGTTCCAGACCTCACGCCGTTTTTCCGTTGAGATTCAGCCGCAGTTGGTGTTGCTGCAAAAAACGCTGCTCAACATCGAGGGCCTGGGGCGCCAGTTGGACCCAGATCTCGATTTGTGGGACACGGCCAAGCCCTTTCTTGAAAAATGGATGATCAACCAAGTTGGCCCGAAAAAGTTGATGGATCAGTTGCGCAACGAGGCGCCCCGGTATGCCAAGCTGCTGCCGGAATTGCCACGTTTGCTGGTTGACTTTTTGCAAAACAACAAATCGGACGCTAACCGATGGGCGCAAGAGTTGCTGGTAGAGCAAAAGCGCACCAATCGCTTGTTGCAGGCCCTCATCTATGGCACCGTCGGTTTTGTCCTGGGGGCTGTGGTGACCCAGTTCTTGGGCCATGTTTGGGCTTTCTAGCCAAGGGCGCTGGCCAGGGGCTAGCCTTTATAATCAAAAGCTTTGCAACTTGAAACCCGAGTCTTATCGCCATGCCAATTTATGCCTATAAATGCGACGCCTGCGGGTTTGCCAAAGACGTTTTGCAAAAAATGTCAGATTCCCCCCTGACTGACTGCCCCCAGTGCGGCGCTGCCACCTTTAAAAAACAAGTGACTGCGGCTGGTTTTCAGCTCAAAGGCTCAGGCTGGTATGCCACTGACTTCAAGGGCGGCTCCACACCCGCACCGGCGACCGGCGCGGCACCTTCCACCGCAACAGACACCAAGCCGGCTGAAAGCAGTGCCCCCAAAGCAGATACTGCCTCATCTTCAGCATCTACCCCACCTGCTGCATCTGGTAGCTAAGGCAACTCTTGTGTGTGACACAACCCCTTTCACTTACTCATCAGGGAATATAAGTGCCCATTAAAAAATATTTGCTCACGGGCCTGCTGGTCTGGTTGCCTCTGGCTATCACCATCTGGGTGCTGCTGTGGCTGATCGGTTTGCTCGACGCCGTCTTTGGCGGCGTGCTGACAGGACTGACGGCGTTGACCCCCGACGCCAATGGTCCTTCCCTTGAGTTGCTGCGCCATATTCCAGGCTTGGGCGTGGTGCTGGTGTTCTCTGTGCTGGTCTTGACGGGCGCCTTGGTATCCAATGTGGCCGGGCGCTGGTGGCTCAAACAGTGGGACCGCTTGTTTACCCACATCCCCGTATTCAAGTCGATCTACAACAGCGTGAAAAAAGTGTCAGACACGCTTTTTTCAAGCAATGGCAACGCCTTTAGAACCGCGCTGTTGGTCCAGTACCCGCGCCCCGGTTCCTGGACGATTGCGTTTCAGACCGGCACGCCCGCCGGTGAGGTGGCAGCGCATCTGGGTGGAGATTACGTTAGTGTCTACGTACCCACCACACCCAATCCCACCAGTGGTTTTTTCCTCATGCTGCCTCGCTCTGAAGTGATCGAGTTGCAAATGAGTGTGGACGAGGCCCTGACCTACGTTATTTCAATGGGTACGGTTGATCCGTCTGTGGCAGCGGTCAAGCCTCCCCAATAATTTTGTTCATCATGTATGCAGCCTTAGTCGGCTGGGTTTGAAAGTTTTTTATGGCTATGCGTTCTCATTATTGTGGTCTTGTGACCGAGGCTTTATTGGGCCAAACTGTTACTTTGTGCGGCTGGGTCAACCGTCGCCGTGACCACGGTGGTGTCATCTTTGTAGACATTCGCGACCGCGAAGGTTATGTCCAGGTGGTGTGCGACCCTGACCGAGCCGACATGTTCAAAACAGCAGAGAACCTGCGTAACGAGTTCTGCATTCAAATCAAAGGCCTGGTGCGCGCCCGCCCTGAAGGCACCACCAACGAAGGCTTGAAGAGCGGCAAGATTGAGGTGTTGTGCCATGAACTGACGGTGCTCAACCCCTCGGTCACGCCCCCCTTCCAGCTCGACGACGAGAACCTCAGCGAAACCACTCGCCTGACGCACCGTGTGCTCGATTTGCGCCGTCCCTACATGCAAAACAACCTGATGCTGCGCTACCGCGTGTCCATGGAAGTGCGCAAATTTCTCGACGCCAATGGTTTTGTGGACATTGAGACCCCCATGCTGGGCAAGTCCACGCCTGAAGGCGCCCGTGACTACCTGGTTCCCAGCCGTGTGCATGACGGACACTTCTTTGCGCTCCCGCAAAGCCCCCAGTTGTTCAAGCAGTTGCTGATGGTGGCCGGCTTCGACCGCTACTACCAAATCACCAAATGCTTCCGCGACGAAGATTTGCGTGCCGACCGCCAGCCAGAATTCACCCAGATCGATATTGAAACGTCGTTCCTGAGTGAGCAAGACATTCGTGACATGTTCCAGGGCATGATCACCACCGTCTTCAAGAACACCCTGGGGGTTGACCTGGGCGAGTTCCCGGTCATGACTTACCAGGAAGCCATGCACCGCTATGGTTCAGACAAACCCGATTTGCGCGTTAGCCTGGAATTCACCGAAGTGACTGATGTCATGACCGATGTGGACTTCAAGGTGTTTGCTGGTGCGGCCACCATGAAGGACGGCCGTGTGGTTGCCTTGCGCGTGCCAGGCGGCGCCCGTGAGCAGGGCGGCCTGACCCGCAGTGAAATCGACGCCTACACCGAGTTCGTCAAAATTTATGGCGCCAAGGGCTTGGCCTATATCAAGGTCAATGAGCTGGGCAAGGGCCGTGATGGCTTGCAGTCACCGATCGTCAAAAACATCCACGACAAAGCCATTGCCGAAGTGCTGGCACGTACCGGCGCGCAAGCGGGCGACCTGATTTTCTTTGGGGCTGACAAGGCCAAAGTCGTCAACGATGCCATTGGCGCGCTGCGTATCAAGATCGGACACAGTGAGTTCGGCAAGAAAAATGGTTTGTTCGAGAAGTCCTGGCGCCCCATGTGGGTGGTGGATTTCCCCATGTTTGAATACGACGAAGAAGCCCAGCGTTACAGCGCTGTGCATCACCCCTTCACGGCGCCCAAAGAGGGCCACGAAGACTGGATGGTCACCGCCCCCGAGAAGTGTATTTCTCAAGGCTACGACATGGTGCTCAATGGCTGGGAAATGGGCGGTGGCTCGGTGCGTATCCACCGGGCCGACGTGCAGCAAAAAGTGTTCGATGCCTTGAAGATCACGCCTGAGGAAGCCCAAGACAAATTCGGCTTCCTGCTCGACGCCCTGCAATACGGCGCCCCCCCACACGGTGGCTTGGCCTTTGGCCTGGACCGCATCGTCACCCTCATGACGGGCGCAGAGTCGATCCGTGACGTGATTGCTTTCCCCAAAACCCAGCGCGCCCAGTGCTTGCTCACGCAAGCCCCGTCGCCAGTGGAAGAAAAACAGCTGCGTGAACTGCATATTCGTTTGCGAACTGTTGAGCCTGTAAAGGCCGTTTGATCAAACACCAGGCCTCTGGCATGATGCAAAATGAAAGGACGCCCACTAGGCGTCCTTTTTTATGTCCACGACCCTCAAAATTCCTCAATCCGTGCTGGTGGTGATCTACACCTCAGCGCTCGATGTGCTGTTGATCAAACGCGTTGACAGCCCTGACTTCTGGCAGTCCGTCACCGGCAGCAAAGACACCCTGGAAGAAACTTTTGCGCAAACCGCTGTGCGCGAGGTGTGGGAGGAAACCGGCATCCACTGTGCTGCGGGCAACGCTGCGCACCAGCCCGCGTTGGACGCCCCGCAGTTGCAAGATTGGGTTCTTGAAAACGTGTATGAAATTTACCCCCGCTGGCGCCACCGCTACCCAGCCGGCGTCACCCACAACCGGGAACATTTGTTTGGCCTGCAGGTGCCGTTGGATACGCCCGTTCGGCTCAGTCCGAGTGAGCATACGCATTTTCAGTGGCTGCCTTATCAGCAAGCGGCCCAGGCCTGTTTCTCCCCGTCAAACGCAGAAGCTATTTTGATGCTGCCCCGCTTCTTGACGTTGGAAGCTGCACCGTGAAGACGGTGCGCATCGCCACCTACAACATCCATAAAGGGGTGCAAGGCATTGGGCCGCAGCGCAGGCTGGAAATACACAACCTTGGTCACGCGGTGGAACAGCTCGATGCCGACCTGGTCTGCCTGCAAGAGGTGCGCAAACTCCACCGCCGTGAAGAGCGCCATTTTCAGCGCTGGCCAGAGCTGCCGCAGGCTGAATTTTTGGCCCCCGAAGGCTACGAGGCCATTTACCGCACCAATGCTGTCACCAAGCACGGCGAACACGGCAACGCCTTGCTGTCGCGCTGGCCGGTGGTGGCGCACCAGCATGAAGACATCTCCGACCACCGGTTTGAGCAGCGCGGCCTGCTGCACGTGGAAGTCAATGTGCATGAGCAATTGATTCATGTGCTGGTGGTGCACCTGGGCCTGATTCGGGCCAGTCGCGCGCGGCAGGTGCAGCAACTCAAGCAATTCATTGCGCGTGAAGTACCCAGTGATGCGCCGCTTTTGGTGGCGGGCGACTTCAACGATTGGGGCGATCTGGTGCACCGAGCCTTTGCCGAAGTCGGGCTCCAGACCTTCAGCGGTGGCACGCACAACACCTTTCCAGCCCGTTTGCCCCTGGTGCAACTTGACCACGTGTTTGCCCGCGGCCTGGTGCCTTTGGGCTTGCATGTGCCGCGTGGGCGCATCTGGTGGCGCATGTCAGACCACCTGCCGCTAATTGCCGAATTCGGCATTCCGGCCTGACCGACACTGCCATGTCCAAGCTGCTTGAAGGCCATCAGGTTCGCTTGCTGGAGGGTGCGCAGGTCTTTTTTCAAGCCCTGGTTCAAGACGTCGACCGAGCAGTGCACGAGGTGCGCATGGAGACCTATATCTTCATGTTCGACGCCACCGGCGTGCTGGTGGCGCAAGCGCTGGAGCGCGCTGCCCAGCGGGGCGTAGCGGTTTACCTGGTGATGGACGGCGTGGGCACCCCCCAACTGGAGGCGTCATGGGCGCAGCGGTTCAATGCAGCAGGCGTGCAATGGCATATTTACCTGCCCATGGGACGGCTGGGGGTGTTTATGCCAAGCCGCTGGCGACGCCTGCACCGCAAGCTGTGCGTGGTGGACGGTACCGTGGCATTTTGCGGCGGCATCAATGTCATGGATGATTTTCAGGACCCCAACTACGGCCAATTAGCGTCCCCTCGGCTGGACTTTGCCGTGCGGGTGACAGGGCCGCTGGTGCAGGAGGTGCACGAAACCACCTTGCAATTCTGGTGGCGCCTGCAAGCCGTTAAAACCCTGCGGCAAACGGATTTTGTGAGTGCCTGGCAGGCCCTGCATGAGGCGGTAGCCGTCGCCCTGGGCCAGCAGCCGCCAAGGCAAGGCATGCATTTGGAAGGCGTTGGCCCCCGAGCGCCCCGCGTCAGGGCGGCCTTGATGCTGCGGGACAACTTGAGTCACCGCACCTTGATAGAGCGGTCCTACCGCAAAGCCATTGGCGAGGCCACGCACGAGATCATCATCGCCAATGCTTATTTTCTGCCCGGCCGAAAACTGCGCCAGGGGCTGATTCATGCGGCCCAGCGGGGTGTGCGCGTCAAACTGCTGTTACAGGGGCGCTACGAGTACTTCATGCAGTTTCACGCCACACGACCGGTGTACGGTGCTTTGCTGGCGGCTGGGGTAGAGATTCATGAGTACTCGGTCAGCTTTTTACATGCCAAAGTGGCCGTTATCGACAAGCAATGGGCCACCGTGGGTTCCTCCAACCTCGACCCCTTGAGCTTGCTGCTGGCGCGCGAGGCCAATGTGCTGGTGCAAGATGCCGCCTTTGCCCGTCAACTCAGAAACCGCCTGGAGGTCGCGATAGCCGCTGGCGGAGTGCGCGTCAACCCGGACGATTTCGCCAAACGGCCCTGGCGCCAGCGTTTTTTAGACCGCTTGGCTTTCGGCGTGATGCGCCTCCTGCTACTGCTCAATGGCAAACCCAACTGGCATTGAGCCGATAACCCCTGGCCACAGTGGGAATCTGATGCAGGGTCCGCAGCGCAAAAACTGCTAACATTCTTTGATGTTAATGAAGAGTCAAAGCACTATGAACCCAAGCGAGCCAGACGAAGGCGTCCCGGTTTCAGTCAAAATTCGGGAGCGCTTGAAGGCAGCGCGCAAGCGTTTCAATGCCAACGACAACATCGCTGATTTCATTGAACCTGGCGAGCTTGCGCATTTGCTTGATGAAGTGGAAGAAAAAATGAAGGGTGTGTTGACCAGCTTGGTCATTGACACCGAGCGTGACCACAACACCGACAACAC
>JBIKZP010000418.1:0-3011 GCA_044354655.1 Rhodoferax sp.
ACCCAACCGCAGATCGCGCAAAATTTCCACCCGCTCTACCGTGTCCACATCGCTGTGCAGGTAACGCACCTTGACACCGTTGTCGCTCAGGTAATCGGTCAATTGTTCGGCCATGCGTTTGGTCAGGGTGGTGATGAGCACGCGCTCGTGTTTCTCCACCCGGATACGAATTTCCTGCAACACATCGTCCACCTGGCGGGTGGCCGGGCGCACCTCCACTTCGGGGTCCACCAGGCCGGTGGGGCGCACCAGTTGCTCCACCACTTGGCCGGTGTGCTCGTTTTCCCAGTTGCCGGGCGTCGCTGAGACAAAGATCGCCTGGCGCATCTTGGTCTCAAATTCCTCAAACTTGAGCGGGCGGTTGTCCAGCGCACTGGGAAGCCGAAAGCCATACTCAACCAGCGTGGTCTTGCGCGAGCGGTCGCCGTTGTACATACCGCCAAACTGGCCAATCAGCACGTGTGATTCGTCCAGAAACATCACGGCGTCCTTGGGCAGGTAATCTGTCAGCGTGGCCGGCGGCTCACCCGGCGCGGCGCCGCTCAAGTGACGGCTGTAGTTTTCAATGCCCTTGCAATGCCCTACTTCGCTGAGCATTTCCAAATCGAAGCGGGTGCGCTGCTCCAGGCGCTGTGCTTCCACCAACTTGCCCTGGCTGACAAATTCCTTCACCCGGTCCGACAGCTCCACCTTGATGGTCTCCACTGCCGCCAGCACCTGCTCGCGCGGCGTGACGTAGTGGCTGCTGGGGTAGACGGTAAAGCGCGGTATTTTTTGCCGGATGCGTCCGGTCAGCGGGTCAAACAATTGCAGGGACTCAATTTCGTCGTCAAACAACTCAATGCGAATGGCCATCTCACTGTGTTCGGCCGGGAACACGTCAATGGTGTCGCCGCGCACCCGGAACTTGCCGCGTGAAAAATCCATGTCATTGCGCTGATACTGCATGCGCACCAACTGGGCAATCAGGTCGCGCTGGCCCATCTTGTCGCCCGCCCGCAGCGTCATCACCATCTGGTGGTAAGCCTCGGGCTGGCCAATGCCGTAAATGGCCGAGACGGTGGCCACGATCACCACATCTCGTCGCTCCAGCACGCTCTTGGTGCACGACAGGCGCATCTGCTCAATGTGTTCATTGATGGCCGAGTCTTTCTCAATGAACAAGTCCCGCTGGGGCACATAGGCCTCAGGCTGGTAATAGTCGTAGTAACTGACAAAGTATTCCACCGCGTTCTTAGGGAAAAACTCTCGAAACTCACTGTAGAGCTGGGCCGCCAGCGTCTTGTTAGGCGCAAACACAATAGCTGGCCGCCCCAGGCGGGCAATCACGTTGGCCATGGTGAATGTTTTTCCTGAGCCGGTGACGCCCAGCAAAGTCTGGAACACCTCCCCGTCCAGCACGCCCTCCACCAGTTTGTCAATCGCCTCGGGCTGGTCGCCCGCGGGCGGATAAGGCTGGTACAACTCAAACGGTGAATCCGGGAAGCGTAAAAACTTGCCCGGGAGTCCCGCAAGGGTGGACTCGGTTTCAGTTGAAGGGGCAAGGGCTAAAGGCGGCGTAGCGGGCATGTCTGGGCAATTTCAAGGGCAAAGCAACCGACCATATTAGCGAATTACAAGCGACCGCGTCTGATGGCCAGCCCACCAAGACCATGGATGGGCTATTCTTTGCCCCTTGTCAGACCCCATGCAGCCTGTAACCTCCCAGTGCCAACGCATCCCAAACACATGACCCACGCCAACAGCCAAAAATTGTGTGCCTTGCTGGGCATCCAATTACCCATCATCCAGGCCCCCATGGCGGGTGTCCAAGACAGTGCCATGGCTATTGCCGTCAGCCAAGCGGGCGGTTTGGGCTCCCTGCCCTGCGCCATGCTCAGTCCAGCAGCCCTGCGCGACGAGCTGACCGTCATCAAAAAACAAACCGACAAGCCCGTGAACGTCAATTTTTTTTGTCATCCCACGGTTGAACGCAACCCTCAGCGCGAGGCCCATTGGGTGGCTGCCCTGGCGCCGTATTACCAGGAACTTGGCATCAGCCCACCCACCCTCAGCACCGGCCCGGTTCGCGCCCCTTTTAATACCGAGATGGCGCAAGTCCTGCAAGACTTCCGTCCGGCAGTGGTGAGCTTTCATTTTGGATTACCCGCCCCCGATTTACTGGCACACGTCAAGTCCTGGGGTGCCATCGTTCTCTCCACTGCCACGACGGTTGAAGAAGCGCTTTGGTTACAAGCGCATGGCGCCGACGCCATCATTGCGCAAGGTTTGGAGGCCGGTGGCCATAGAGGCATGTTTCTCAATGCCGACCTCTCAACCCAGGTAGGCACCTTGGCACTGGTGCCGCAGCTGGTTCAAGCGGTGAACTTGCCCGTCATCGCGGCTGGTGGTATTGCCAATGCGCAAGGGGTTGCCGCCGCACTGGCGCTGGGTGCGGCTGCTGTGCAAATCGGCACGGCCTACCTCCTTTGCCCAGAAGCCCTCACCAGTGCAACGCACCGGGCCGCCCTGAGCCGCCCAAGTGCCCGCCATACAGCGCTGACGAACCTGTTTTCGGGCCGCCCAGCGCGCGGCATTGTGAACCGCCTCATGCGCGAACTGGGCCCCATCAGCCATTTGGCACCCGATTTCCCCTGGGCAACAGCCGCCTTGGCGCCCTTGCGCCAGCAAGCTGAAAGCCTGGGCCTCGATAATTTTTCTCCACTGTGGTGTGGTCAAAATGCCAGTGCCTGCAAGTCCCTCTCGGCAGCCGACCTTACGCGAGAGTTAAGCCAGGCGCTATAAAACTCCGACCAGGCTGAAGGCCCTGGAGGGGTACGACCTAGGGCCGGTAAAATAGAAACCAAGCAGGGTGGACCACGGCTGTCTCAGCTTCGCCCTCAGATAACTTTTCACAGGACCTTTACATGTCACTTTTTTCCGCCGTCGAAATGGCCCCTCGCGACCCTATTTTGGGTTTGAACGAGCAATTTGCCGCCGACACCAACCCAGCCAAAGTCAACCTGGGCGTG
>JBIKZP010000419.1:0-3005 GCA_044354655.1 Rhodoferax sp.
CAGGCTGCCACCTTGGCTTTTTGCAGCGCGGCCTCCTTGGTGGTGTCGGCGCCCTGGCCGCGCACAAATTTTTGTTGCGCCACGGCCAGCCCCATCGAGAAGCAAAAGGCGAGCAGCAGCAGTCGGTGGGCGAGCTTGGAGAAAGTCATGGTGTGAAGTGTTTTCATGGTTAAGCGCTTCTGGTTTTGGCGCAAAGGTCGAGAAAGCGGGGCAGCGCGGGTGCCAGGGTGTCGAGCTTGACGCCGGCTTGCGCCAGCAAATCGGCGTTCTTGGTGGCCAGGCCGCTCAGGAGAAAAGTCAGGGTACGGGTAATCAGGCGGTCAAAGAACACCAGGTCGCGCTCGGGGGTGTCGTCTACGGTGGAGCCGTAGGGAATTTTGTCCTCGTCGTAGTCTGCCGCTGCAATGGTTTGAAGAATCGGTTTCTCGGGGTTGGGCGAAAAAGCGTCGAGCACGCGGAAGTTGAGCACCACCTGGCGGCGAATGATGGTGATGCCCTTTTGCTTGCTCGGGATCACTTTCTTTTCAATGTCGCGCAGGATGAGTTCAAACTTCAAATCGGCATCAGGAATTTCCATCACGTCCTGGGCGCGCAAGTCATTGTTGAACTTGACGGCATAGCGCTTGGACAGCGCATCGTTGTCCTGAAACGGCAGCAGCGGAATGTTGAGCTGGTCGCACAAGGAAGAACTGGCAGAAAAACCAATCATCTCGGCGTTCAGGTGTTTGTCCAGCTTGAGTTCTACCAGCTTGGGCAGTGCTTCCCTGTGCACGGCCGCGCGCGTCAGGCGGGCAAAGTAATTGCTGCTAAAGCCCTGGTCCCACTTGTTGAAGCGGCCCAAAAAGTGTGTGAAAGCCTTGGCATACGCCAGGTAAGCCTCGCCCATCAAGCCGGCCGCCTTGGCTGGCACATTGCTGAGGTCTTTTTCCAGCCGCTCAAAGCGCAGCATGAACGGAAACGAGGAAATCACGCGCCAGGAACTGCTGGGGTCGTAGCTCAGAATCAAGCCGACCCCCGACATGAAGATGAACAGGGTGTTGGCGTTGTCGCCGTCTTTTTCGACCCGCGCACCTACGGTGACTTCGTAGTCGTGGGCAAAACCCACCAGCATGTCCTGGCCAAATTCCACCGAATCCTTGAACTGCACATTGGGGGGCGACTGTTCACGCAACAGCTTTTTCAACGGTTCGCGCAGCCAGTCAAAGGCCTCGCTGTTGGTCAGCGCCATGCCACTTTTGACGCGGCGCACGTGCTCGCGTGTCAGGTCAAAGCGTGCCTGCCCTGCACTGCCGTTAAGGCCGAAGCCGGTCCATACGGGGGGTGACTTAGGGCGCTTGCGCACCACGGCGGGCTGGGCCGTGCTTGGCGTGGGCAGGGCCAGGCTCAAAGCCCCGGCGCTGGTGGCCAGCACCAGGCCCCGGCGTGAAATTTGCGCCAAGTAGGGGTCCTTCATGGCTTCAATCGTCGGCGTATTTGCTGGTGGTGGCTACCACTTCAGCAGCGGCTTTTTTCTTGTCTACCACCGGCAGGTCTTTGGCGCGCATGGCCTGCTCCCACTTGGCGGTGATCATGCAGCTCTGTATCAGCGCGTTGTTGGCCTGCTTCAGACTTTCCAGTGGCGTGGCCATTTTGACCATGTCGCCACTGCCCAGGTTGGCCATCATGTCGTTGAGTAATTCGCCATAGGATTGGGTGATCATGCCCTGGGCCGTGTAGCGCATTTCCTGCGCCTGCACCAGCAGTTTTTTCTGCTCGGGGTCCAGCGCATCGAGCTTGGAAATCATGCGCAATTGGGCGCTTTGCACGTCCGGGCTCATGTCAATGAACACTTGCTTGTCGCCGGCCTTGTTGGACTTGAGCGACTGAAGGCCGGCGATTTGACCGGCCAACTGGTTGCCGCCTTGCGATTTGCTGATGATCTGGTTGCCTATTTCAATAGACGCGGTGTTGATGCGGTCAGCGTCCTTGTAGACCTTGCCGACCCGCGTGCTGGCAAAACGGTTGGCATAGGCGAGTTGGGCGGCCTCAATTTGCAGCGCGGTTTTGGCGGGTGCTTCCCACTGCTGGCGGTACGGCATATTGGGCTCGTTCAAGTAGATGTCCTTGACCGTGGCGGTGTGCACCATTTGGTAATTCTGCGTGTCAAACTCCATGGTGCCGCCATCACCGCGCTTGTACTGCGCGGGCATATTGCCGGCCTGGACCAAGTAGCCCAGTGCCGCGCCAATATTTTTTGGCCCCTGCTCACCATAGGTTGACTGGCGGGCGCGAAATACCACGGCCGAGTAGTGGTTGGTGCTCAGCGCCCCTTGGTACAACTCGGCCCAGCGGGTCGGTTTAACCGCCAGGTTGGGGGCCTGCAAGTTCAGGTAGGCCAAAGCCATTAGCGCATCACCGCGTTCCTGCTGGTCGCTGCCACGGGACAGCTGAATCAGGGCCGCCAGGGTGTCGGGCTCCGGAAAAGCGATGAAGGTGTCAAAAATAGCGCGCACCTTTTTGGTCTCGAAGGAGCGCTGGAAAAAGCGCACATCCGGGAAGGTGCGGCTGATGTTGGTGCGCGCAAAGGCCTTGGAAAAATCGTCTTGCAGCGACTCCAGGTTCTCAATTTTGAACTCGGAGGCAATCAGGCCGGTGTTGACCTTCATGGAGCCCAGCGAGCCGGATTGTTCTTTGCACCATTGGTCGCTGGGCGCCAGGCCGTTCTTTTTGGCGCCGCCCGCACTGGCGGCAGATCCGGCGGCGGTGCCTCCTGGCGCCACCGGCTGGCCCACAGCGGGCACCTGAATCTTTTGAAGTTGTTGCAGCAGGTTGCCGAATTGGGCATGGGCCACTGACGCGTTCAAACCAAGGATCAACCCCAGGAGGACAGCAGTCCCCTGAGCGGCATACTCTTTTTTCATATTAATTCCAACGACTTATTATGCGAATGATCATATTCCAAAAAAAGTTTTCATAATTTATTAATAAATCAAAAATTTATGGCGTTTTTTGGATTTTTTTATTAC
>JBIKZP010000056.1:0-9162 GCA_044354655.1 Rhodoferax sp.
AGTTTTTTTCATGATTTTTTTCATGATTTTTTAATGCTTTTTTTCATCCACAACAAGGGCGCATCAAGGGGGTTAGACCACCACCGGCTCTGGCTCCAGCAAGATGCCAAAGCGTTCATACACGCTGGTTTGTATAGATTTGGCCAAGGTCATGACCTCGCCGCCGGTGGCCCCACCGCGGTTCACCAGCACCAGGGCTTGTTTGTCGTACACGCCGGCGTTGCCCACCGACTTGCCCTTCCAGCCGCAGGCATCTATCAACCAGCCCGCCGCCAGTTTGACCGAACCGTCCGCCAAGTGATAGTGCACCACGCGGGGTTCGCGGGCAATGATGTCGGCGCACTGCTCGGGCGACACGGTGGGATTTTTAAAGAAGCTGCCGGCGTTGCCAATGCGTTGCGGGTTGGGCAACTTGGCGCGCCTGATCTCGCAGACCCAGTCAAAAATTTGCTGGGCTGTGGGGGATGAACATGGGTGTTCAGCCATTTTTTTGTCCAGGTCGGCATAGCCCAGCACGGGTTTCCAGACTTTGGGCAAGGCAAAGCGCACGCGCAAAATCAGCGCCCGGTCTTTGAGCCCCACGGTTTGGTGGCCGCCAACCGGAGCGGGCGCACCGGCACCGTGTTTAAACACCGAGTCGCGGTAGCCAAAGGCGCATTGGGCGGCATTCAGGGTGAAAACCTGGCCGGTATGCAGGTCAATGGCGTCCAAAGACTCAAAGCGGTCTTGCAGCTCTACGCCGTAAGCGCCCACGTTTTGCACCGGCGAGGCGCCTACGGTGCCCGGAATCAGCGCCATATTTTCCAGGCCAGGGTAGCCCTGGGCCAGGGTCCAGGCGACGAAGTCGTGCCAGTCTTCTCCGGCGCCGGCTTCCACAATGTGGGCTTTGGCGGTCTCTTGAACAAGCTGACGGCCCTGGATTTCGACTTTGAGCACCAGCGGCTTGACATCGCCGGTGAGCACAATATTGCTGCCCCCGCCCAGCACAAACTTGGGGGCAGCGGCCCATTCGGGGCTGGCCAGCACGGCCTGCACGTCGTCTTGGCTGCGCACGCGCACCAAGGACAGCGCCTTGGCGACGATATGGAAGGTGTTGCAGGCTTCCAGGGGGACGTTTTTCTCGACTAACATGGCGTCCATTCTCGCATTAGCCTAATTTTTGTCTCTTTTTGACTGCCCTTTTCCTGGAACTATTGCCATGCCCTCTTTCGACACAGTTTGCGATGCCAACATGGTGGATGTGAAGCACGCGGTGGAAAACACCACCAAAGAAATCACCACCCGCTTTGACTTCAAGGGCACGCCCGCCGCCATTGAGCTCAAGGACAAAGAGATGACCCTGATTGGCGACGCCGAGTTTCAGATCACCCAGATTGAAGACATCTTGCGCAACAAGCTCACCAAGCGCAACGTGGACGTGCGCTTTCTGGACGTGGGCGATATCCAGAAAATGGGCGGCGACAAGGTCAAGCGCGTGATCAAAGTGCGCAATGGCATTGAGAGCGAGATGGCCAAGAAGATTCAGCGTCTGCTCAAGGACAGCAAGCTCAAGGTGCAAGGCGCCATTCAGGAAGAAAAAGTGCGCGTCACCGGTGCCAAACGCGACGACCTGCAAGCCGCCATGGCCTTGATTCGCAAAGAAATGGCCGACCTGCCCCTGAGCTTTGACAACTTCAGAGATTAAGCCGGGGGGCCTAGCGGCCTGGATTGCCGCGCTTCACTCGCAATGACGGACTTGGTGGATGGCCGCGCTTTAGCCTTCGACGAAGGCCACCATCATGCGGGCAATGTCCAGGCCATCGTGGCCGTGGGCTAGGCTTTGCTGGCTGGCGTTGAAATGGTCTTCCCCCAGCAGGGCTCGGCGTTTGTTCAGCAGGTAGTCGCTAAAGACCGGCACAAATTCAGGGTGCGGCTGAATGCAAAAGACATGCTGGTCTACTGCGAAAGCCGCCACCGGACAAAACTCGCTGCTGGCGAGCAAGGTGGCGCCTGGGGGCAGCTCAAAGACCTGGTCTTGGTGGCTGGCCAGCAGAGAAATTTCTGAGCGGCCTTGCGCTTGTGGCAAATCTGGGGCGTGCCACTGGTAGGTCATGCGACCCGTGCCCCAGCCTTGTGGGGCACGGCCCACCTGGGCACCCAGGCACAGGCCAATAAGCTGGTGGCCAAAGCACACGCCTATGAGTTTTTTGCGCGCCTCCAGCAGTTGTTCTACGCGTTGACGCAGTTCAAGCACCCAGGGGTCTTGCGAGAATGAATCGAATCGGCTACCGGTCAGCAGCACGGCGTCGTAGGCGTCAAAGTTGTCAGGGTATTCGCCGCGCTGGGTGTTGAATGCCTCCACGCGCCAATCGGCCCCTGCTTCACGTAACAGTCGCTCGAACATGGCGGCAAAGCTGTCGAACTTGGCGGCCATTTCGCCGTCCAGCACATCGTTGTCCAGCACGCAGAGTTTCATGGCGGAGCCTTTCTCAACTTTTAATTAATTTCTTCTTGCTGCCAATGCGCGACTCGGTGCCTTTGGCCAGGCGGCCTATGTTTTCTGCGTGTCGGTACAGCAGCAACAACGACATGAGCGACACCCCCAGCATCACGCCCTTGCTCATGTACCAGGCCAGGCCGTCACCAAAGTAGTAATACACCGGCGCGAACACCGCGGCGGTGAGCGAGGCCAGTGAGGAGTAACGAAAAAAGAACGCCATGATGAGCCAGGTGGCCCCCGTGGCCGCGCCCAGCACCAGGTGGATACCGAACAGCACGCCCAGCGCCGTCGCCACGCCCTTGCCCCCTTTGAACTTGAAGAACACCGGGTACAGGTGGCCCAGAAAAGCCGCCAGCCCGACCAGGCCCATGGTGTTGTCGCCCAGGCCGTAGGGCTTGCCGTACCACTGCACCAGCACCACGGGCAGCCAGCCTTTGAGGGCGTCGAGCAGCAGGGTGACGATGGCAGCAAGCTTGTTGCCCGAGCGCAGCACGTTGGTGGCGCCGGGGTTTTTGCTGCCAAAAGTGCGCGGGTCGCTCAGGCCAAAGGCGCGGCTGACGATGACCGCAAACGACAGCGACCCCAACAGGTAGCCGGCCACAATGGCCAGCAGGGGGTAATAAGCTTGCATGGATTCCAAAAGATGTCTCCTGAGGCACGTCCTGCCGTGCAGATTAAGGGTTGCTGATGGCCATTTTGCCAGCCTGCAGGGGTGCGTTTTAGTCGGCCAAGGCGCAACTGACCGGTTGGGCACCCAATAGCGTGACGCAAACCTGCGGGTCCAGCCCCACCAAGTAACCCCGGCGCCCACCGTTGATGAGTATGCGCGGCAGGCCCAAAATGCTGGCCTCCAAAAACACCGGCATGGCGCGGCGCAGGCCAAAGGGCGAGGTGCCGCCTACCAGGTAACCGCTGTGGCGGTTGGCCACCTCGGGCAGGCAGGGCTCCACCGATTTGGCGCCCATCTGGCGCGCCAGGTTTTTAGTGGAGACTTTGCGGTTGCCGTGCATCAGCACCGCCAGGGGCTTGGCGTCCTGGTCTTGCATGATCAGTGTTTTAACCACCATGAAGGGGTCAAAGCCCAGCACCTCGGCGCTGTGCAGCGCGCCGCCGTGCTCTAGGTACGCATAGGGGTGCTCGGTGAACACCACCTGGTGGGCCTTGAGCAGTTGCGTGGCCGGGGTTTGTGAAACGTGTTTGGCCATGCGCCCGAAATTTTGCTGTTCTGCCGGCTTTATTGCGTGGGGTCGCGGTGTTCCCAGCGGATGGCGTCAATTTGCTTGAGCAGCTCGGGCGAGAGCACGGTGCCGTAGGCGTCCACACATTGGTCTAGTTGCGCCACGCTGGTCACGCCAATGATGGTGCTGGCCACCTGCCATTTGGTGTAGCAAAAGGCCAAGGCCATTTGGGTGGGTGTCATGCCGTGTTCACGCGCCAATGCGTTGTAAATGCGCGCTGCGGTGAGGGCTTCGGCGCGGCCCCAGCGCTGTTTGCGGGTGGACTCGTATTTGGTGATGCGGGCCAGGGGCGGCGCGTCGGGGCCGGTGGTGCCGCTGACGTCGTATTTGCCGGTGAGCAGGCCAAAGGCCAGCGGCGAGTAAGCCAACAAAGACACGCCCAGGTGGTGGCAACTTTCGTCCATGCCGTTCTCATAGGTGCGGTTGGTCAGGCAGTAGGCGTTTTGCATGGTGGCCACGCGCGGCAGGCCATGTTTTTCGGCGGCTTCAATAAAGGAATGCACGCCGTAGGGGGTCTCGTTGGACAGGCCGATGGCGCGAATTTTTCCGTCCTTGATAAGCCGCGCCATGGCTTCAAGCTGCACGTCGATGGCGGTGACCGGCCGGTCCTTGCTCGGGTCATAGTAGGGCGAGCCAAAGATGGGCGTGTTGCGCACCGGCCAGTGAATTTGGTAGAGGTCGATGACATCGGTTTGCAGGCGCTTCAAGCTGCCTTCACAGGCCTCCACAATGTCGTTTACCGTGAGGTCGGCACTGCCGCCGCGCACCCAAGGCATGCCGCGCGCCGGGCCAGCTACCTTGGTGGCCAGCACCAGTTTTTGCCGCGCGCCCGGGTTTTGCGCGAACCAGTTGCCCATGTAGGCCTCTGTGGTCTTGAAAGTCTCGGCCTTGGTGGGCACCGGGTACATCTCGGCGGTGTCCAGAAAGTTGATGCCGCGCTCCAGCGAGCGAGAGAGTATGGCGTGCGAGGTGGCTTCGTCCACTTGCTCGCCAAAGGTCATGGTGCCCAGGCAGATGGGGGTGACGTGCAGGCCGCTGCGGCCAAGTTGAATGTTTTTCATGGGGAGGCTTTAGGCTTTAGGCTTTAGGCTTGAGACTGAGGCCGCATGGGGTTCATGTGGTCTGGCAGTTGGTGGTTGATCAAGGGGTAATGCTTGCCAGGCAGCGCATAGTGCCACCACTCGTGGGCAATGTGCTCAAAACCGGCGTCAGTCATGATACGCAACAGCAGCAGGCGGTTGGCTTGGGCACTGGCGGACACCTGTTCGTTGAAGTGGTGCGACAGCAGCGTCATGTCATCAAAACCGGTGCCCATGTCGAGTTCCTGGCCCTGTGCGTCCACCAGGGTGAGGTCAATGGCGGTGCCACGGGTATGGTTGGAGCCAATGGCGGGGTCGGCCACGTAAAGTTTGTCTGGCGCGCTGTCCCACAACAAAACCTGGGCTTCGTGCGGCCTGAACGCGTCAAAAATTTTGAGTCGGTAGCCTGCCAAGGCGGCGTTTTGTACCGCTTCACGCAGGCAGCTTTCAGCCTCTTGGTGCAAGAGGCAGAGTTCACGGGCGTAAATGGGCCGACCGGCAATGTTGCGGGGTGTGGCATAGAGCAAGTCCAGCAACACGTCGTGGGTTTCGGGGCTAATGGCAATCAGCGGATGGGCAATATTCATGGGGGGTGATTATTCACGCAAGCGTGATGCAGGTTGTCCCAGCCGTGCCAGCGCCTCTTCTTGCAGGCGCAGCACGCGGCGCTGCACCTTGCCGGTGGTGGTCATGGGCAGGGCGTCTAAAAATTCAATGTCCTTGGGGTATTCATAGGGGGCGAGTTTGCCTTTGACGTGGGCTTGCAGCTCGGCCACCAGTTGCGCATCAAAGCGCTGACGCGCTTTTTGGGCGGCAGCGGGCGGGCGCACCGCCGCAAAATCAGGCGCCAGCACCACAAAGGCTTTGACCAGCGCGCCACGCGCCTTGTCCGGCTTGGGCACCACGGCGGCATTGGCCACGGCGGGGTGTTTGACCAAGCAATTTTCCACCTCGCCCGGCCCAATACGGTAGCCGGCAGACTTGAACACATCGTCGGCGCGGCCCTGGTACCAAAGGTAGCCCTGCGCATCGCGGGTGGCCAGGTCGCCGGTGCGGCACCAGTCACCAGTGAACTTGTCTTGCGTGGCGGCCTGGTTTTTCCAGTAGCCCAAAAAGAAGATGGGGTCGGGTTGGCCGTGCACATCAAACCGGTTCAGGGACACGTCGCCTGGAACATCCACCGGGCATTCTTGGCCGGACTCGTCAATCACCCGCACCTGGTGACCAGGGTAGCCCTTGCCCATGCTGCCGGGTTTGGCCGGCCACAGCGCCGAGCAATTGCCCACGATGTAGTTGATTTCGGTCTGGCCGAACATCTCATTGACGGTGATACCCCATTGCGCCTGGCAGTAATCAAACACCGCGTCGCCCACGGCCTCGCCCGCGCTCATCATGGCTTGCAGCTTCAACCCGAACTGTTGGCGCACCGTTTGGCCAGGCAAGCCGGGGTAGGCCTTCATCATGGCTTTGATGGCGGTGGGGAACAAAAAGGTGTGGGTTACGCCAAACTTTTGCATCAGCTCAAACGCGGCCTGCGGGCTGAAGCGCCCGCTGTAGGCCACGATGGGGCGGCCAAAGTAGAGCGTGGGCAAGAGCGCGTCCATCAGGCCGCCCGTCCAGGCCCAGTCGGCGGGCGACCAGAACACGGCTTGCGAATCGGTTCGCAGCGCGTCCTTGCCAGGCGCCGGGGCGGCATAAGGATCAAAGCCAAACCAGTTTTGGCTGCAGACAAAGCCCGACAAATTGCCAATCAGCGCGCGGTGGGGAATGAGCGCGCCCTTGGGGTTACCGGTGGTGCCACTGGTGTAAATCAGCACGGCCGGGTCTTCGGCCAAGGTGCGCACCGCTTGATAACGGGCTGGGGCAGCGGCCAGTGCGGCGGCATAGTCCAGGTCCGCCAGAGCCGCAGCGCCAGCCACACCCAGCACGCCGCGCAGCAGCGGGCAACTGGCGCGCACGCTTTGCAGGTTGTTAATTGAGCTGTCGTCGCTGATGGCCCAGACCGCATCGCTGTCCTGCAGGCGGTATTCCAGGGCCTGCGGACCAAACAACATGGACAAAGGCATGGCCACCGCGCCCATTTGCAGCACGGCCATGTAGGCCACGGCGGTTTCAAAGCGCTGGGGCATCACGATGGCCACACGCTCACCGCGCTGCACGCCCAAGCCAGCCAGCACGTGAGACAGGCGGTTGGCCTGCTCCTGCAAGGCCGCGTAGGTGTAGGCGGTGGTACGGCCTTCTGTGTCCAGACACGTAATGGCTGTTTTGGTGGAGGCGTCGGCCCGGGCAGCCCACCGCCCGCAGCAGACCTGCGCCATGTTGAAGTGCTGGGGAACCTGCCAGCCAAAGCTGGCGTGCAGGCGGGCGTAGGGGTCTGACGTCGGTTGGGGGGGCAAAAGGCTGGGCTTGTCCCGTTTTTGACTGAGGCTCATGAGCGGTCTCCGTATGATTGGGCAAATGTACCAAGTCAAAAGACCCTCCCGAAGCGAATTTGTCAATATTCGCAACCTCAGCTACCACGTGCAGATCTGGGGCACCCCCAGCGCCGACAAAGTTCCGCTGGTGCTGATGCACGGCTGGATGGACGTGGCCGCCAGCTACCAGTTTGTGGTGGACGCGCTCAGCCACGACCACTACGTGATTGCCCCCGACTGGCGCGGCTATGGCCAAACCCACTCTGGCGGGGTCGACAACTTCTGGTTTCCTGACTACCTGGCCGACCTGGACTTTTTGCTGGACCATTACGCCCCACAAACCCCGGTCAACCTGGTGGGCCACAGCATGGGGGGCAATGTGGTGATGCTGTACGCCGGGGTGCGCCCCGAGCGCATTCGCCGCTTGGTCAACCTGGAAGGCTTTGGCATGCCCGCCACCACGCCCGACCAGGCGCCGAAGCGCTACGCCCGCTGGATGGACGAACTCAAACAACTGCACCGCGGTGAACTGGCTCTGCGGCCCTACGAGTCTGCCGATGGCGTGGCCCGCCGCCTGATGAAAACCAACCCGCGCCTGAGCCTGGACAAGGCCAACTGGCTGGCCCAGCACTGGGCGGCGGCCAATGCCCAAGGGGAATGGACCATTTTGGGCGAAGCCGCCCACAAAATCACCAACGCCAACCTGTACCAGTTGCCCGAGGTGCTGGAGATTTACAAAAACATCAGCATGCCGGTGCTGGCTGTGGAAGCCTCAGACAACAGCCTGGACATGTGGTGGAAGGGGAAATTCAAGCTGCTTGAATACCATGAGCGCCTGCAAAACGTGACCCAGGTGGAAATTGCCGTCATCAACGATGCCGGCCACATGATGCACCACGACCAGCCCGAGCAATTGGCCGCCCTGATTGAGCGCTTTATCGCCTGATTCAGCGCAAGGCCAGCCCAGCGGCGAGCCAGCCCGGCGCTGGCGACCCGGCGCCTGACAGGCCACACGCCTTGGCGGGACTTAAAATAGCCGGTTATTTCAAACCGATCACGTCAGGACCCGCATCATGGAAGCAGAACGCATCAACCTCATTGGCAGCACATTGGCTGACCTGACCGCGCGCACCCTCGAATTACGGGGGTATCTTTGACTACGATGCCAAAGCTGAACGCCTGAGAACCGTCAACGCCTCCCTGGAAGACCCCTCCGTCTGGAACGACCCCAAACGCGCCCAGGAGTTGGGCAAGGAGAAAAAGGCCCTCGACGGCGTGGTGCTCACCCTGACCAACCTGGAGCGTGAGCTGGCCGACAACACTGAGTTGTTCGAGATGAGCAAGGACGACGGCGACGAGGCCGGGCTGGAGACCATCGAAGCCGAGACCGCCAAGCTCAAAGAAATCATCCAGGGCCTGGAATTTCGCCGCATGTTCAACAACCCGGCAGACCCCCTGCCCTGCTTTCTGGACATCCAGGCGGGCGCGGGTGGCACCGAAGCCTGCGACTGGGCCAGCATGTTGCTGCGCCAGTACCTGCGCTATGCCGAGCGAAAAGGTTTCAAAACCACGATTGAAGACGAGACGGCGGGCGACACCGCCGGCATCAAGGGCGCCACCATCAAGATTGAAGGTGAATACGCCTTTGGCCTGCTGCGCACCGAAACCGGCGTGCACCGCCTGGTACGCAAAAGCCCGTTTGACTCGTCAGGCGGACGCCACACCAGTTTTGCCTCGGTGTTTGTGTACCCCGAGATCGACGATTCGATTGAAATCGAGATCAACCCGTCTGACGTGCGGGTGGACACCTTCCGTGCCAGCGGCGCGGGCGGTCAGCACATCAACAAAACCGATTCGGCCGTGCGTTTGACACACCTTCCCACCGGCATCGTGGTGCAGTGCCAGGACGGACGCAGCCAGCACGGCAACCGCGACGTGGCCTGGAAACGCCT
>JBIKZP010000420.1:0-2998 GCA_044354655.1 Rhodoferax sp.
GCGGGGGTTATCCGGCATGGCAACGGAAGCTGAATACACCATCACCAAGCCCCACGCCAGCAATGCCACGGTGACCCAGACCAGTGCCTGGTCGTAGCCCATGGCGCGGCTTGACGCCATGCCGGTATCGCGCGACATGCCCAGGCGAACTGGCAGCGCATCGCTGGCGGGTTGGCCCATGCCGCCCAGCCAGCCGCGCAGGCGTTCGGTCAAGGTGCTCACAGCGCCATCTCCACCATGGAACCCGAGGCTTCTGCCAGCGCAGCAAAAGCGGCGCAGAAGGCGCGCGCCCGGTGTTCGTAGTTGTCAAACATGTCAAAACTGGCGCAGGCGGGCGACATCAGCACCGCGTCGCCGGCGTGGGCTTTGGTGTTGGCCGCCGTCACGGCCTGCGCCATGGTGTCGGCGTCGAGCAGCGGCACACCGGTAGACGCCAGGGCGGCGCGAATCAGCGGCGCATCGCGGCCAATCAACACCACAGCGCGTGCGTAGCGGGCCACCGGGTCGGCCAAGGGCGCAAAGTCTTGCCCCTTACCTTCGCCGCCCAGAATGACGATGAGCTTGCGGTCAGCCCCCAGCCCCTGCAGGGCGGCTACCGTGGCGCCCACGTTGGTGCCTTTGCTGTCGTCAAAAAATTCGACGTCTTGCAGGGTGCCGATGGACTCGACACGGTGCGGCTCGCCGCGGTACTCACGCAGGCCATACAACACAGGGCCGAGCGCGCAACCCGCAGACGTCGCCAGCGCCAGCGCCGCCAAGGCGTTGACCGCGTTGTGGCGGCCGCGAATGCGCAAGGCGTCGGCGGGCATCAGGCGCTGAATATGAATTTCTTCTTCATCGCCGCGGCGCTTTTTCAGCGTTTCATCGGCTTCCAATGCACGCACCAGCCAGACCATGCCGTTGACTTGCTCCAGCCCAAAGTCGCCCGGGCGCTGCGGCATGTCGCTGCCAAAGGTCAGATGAGCGCGCACTTGTGGGCGCTGCAACTTGACGCGCACCGGCTCGGGCAGCATGGCCATGACCAGCGGGTCTTCCCGGTTGAGCACCATCAAACCGTGGGCGCCAAACACAGAGGCTTTGGCCTTGACATAAGCGGGCAAGCTGCCATGCCAATCCAAATGGTCTTGCGAAATATTCAGCACGGCGGCAGCGGTGGGTTCGAAACTGGTTTCACCCTCCAACTGAAAACTCGACAACTCAATTACCCAGACCTCGGGCAAGGTGTCGGCCTCCAGGTGGGCGCTCAGGGTGTCAAGCAATGTCGGGCCAATGTTGCCGGCAACCGCCACCGTTTTTCCACCCCGGCTGACCAGTTGACCGGTGAGTGCCGTCACGGTGGTTTTTCCATTGGTGCCAGTCACGGCCAGCACCTGCGGCGCGTACCCGCGCGTGCTCTTGAGCGCGGCCAGGGCCTGCGAAAACAGTCCCAACTCTCCGCTGCACCACAGGCCACTGGCTTGCGCTGGCTGCATCAATCCGGCCACTTCGGCGGGCGCCAGGCCCGGGCTTTTGAAGACTGCGCGCACATCGATGCCCGCCACCAACGTGGCATCAAACGGGCCACACACCACACGCGCCTCGGGCAATTCTTGCTGCAAGGCTGCGAGCTGCGGCGGGGCTGCGCGGCTGTCCAGCACGCTGACCCGGGCGCCCTGGCGCGCACACCAACGCGCCATGGCCAGGCCAGAGGCGCCCAGTCCCAGTATCAGTACGTGTTGGTCTTGCAGCAGCTGCACGTTTATCTCAGTTTCAAAGTTGACAAACCCACCAGGCACAAGAGCATGGTGATGATCCAGAAACGAACCACCACCTGCGTTTCTTTCCAGCCACTTTTCTCAAAGTGGTGGTGCAGCGGCGCCATTTTCAAAATGCGTTGGCCCGTGCCGTATTTTTTCTTGGTGTACTTGAAGTAGGTCACTTGCAGCATGACCGACAAGGCCTCCACCACAAAGATGCCGCCCATGATGGCCAGCACAATTTCCTGGCGCACGATCACGGCAATGGTGCCCAAGGCGCCGCCGAGGGCCAGAGCGCCCACGTCGCCCATGAAGACCTGTGCCGGGTGGGTGTTGAACCACAAGAAGGCCAGCCCGGCGCCCGCCATGGCGGCGCAGAAAATAAGCAACTCGCCAGAGCCCGGAATATGGGGGAAGAACAGGTATTTGGAATACACCGCGCTGCCGGTGACGTAGGCAAAAACACCCAGTGCCGAGCCCACCATCACCACCGGCATGATGGCCAGGCCGTCCAGCCCATCGGTCAGGTTGACGGCATTGCTCGAGCCCACGATCACCAGGTAGGTCAGGACCACAAAGCCCAGCACGCCCAGCGGGTAGCTCACCTCTTTGATGAAGGGCAGCTGCAAACCGGCCTTAGGCGGCAAACTCAGGTCGAAGCCGGACTGCACCCATTTAAAAAACAGCTCCAGCACGCGCAGGTTGGAGCTCTCAGAAATGCTGAACACCAAATAGAGCGCAGCCAGCAAGCCCAACAGCGACTGCCACAAGTACTTCTCACGCGAGGGCATGCCTTCGGGGTCTTTGTTAACCACTTTGCGCCAGTCGTCAGACCAGCCAATGACACCAAAGCCGAGCGTCACCACCAACACGATCCAGACAAAGCGGTTGGTCCAGTCGGCCCACAGCAAGGTCGACACCGTGATGCACAACAGTATCAATACACCGCCCATGGTGGGGGTGCCGCTTTTGCTCATGTGCGAGGCCATGCCGTAGCCACGAATGGGCTGGCCGATCTTGAGTTCGGTGAGCCGACGAATCACAAAAGGCCCAGCCACCAAGCCCATCAACAGCGCGGTCATGGCCGCCATCACGGCACGAAAAGTCAGGTACTGGAAGACCCGGAAAAATCCGAATTCGGGCGCCAGGGTTTGCAGCCATTGGGCCAGGCTCAGCAGCATGACAGGTTCCGGTGGCTTGAGTTAGACAGCATGGGTTTCTTTCAATGTGGAGGTAGCTGGCGCGGAGATGGCTTGCACCAC
>JBIKZP010000421.1:0-2979 GCA_044354655.1 Rhodoferax sp.
TCCGGCGACGGAAGTCCCGTGCCGGGCATTACCCTTATTCCAAAAAAGAATATTGCTCAAATTTGTGTCGCATGGTGTACTGCGTGCCATGGATCGCATTCAAGCCATTCGGCTCTTTATTCGCGTGGTGGACCTGGGCTCGTTCAGCAAGGCTGCCGCTGATTTGCAGATAGGCCAGCCCTCGGCCACCAAGCTCGTGGCCCAGCTTGAAAAAGGGCTGGGCTCACGCCTGCTGCACCGCTCAACCCATGGCGTCACTCCCACCGAAATTGGTTCCTTGTATTACGAAAAATGCAAGCTCATTGCCCACCACGTGGACGAGGCCGAGACTGTGGCTGGCTTGCTGCAAGGGCAGGTGCAAGGGGTGTTGCGCCTGAGCACCTCAGTGGCGTTTGGCCGGCGCGTGCTGGTACCGCTGGTGATGCGTTTCATGCGCGAACACCCCAAGCTGCAAATTGAGTTGAATTTTGAAGACCGCTATGTGAATTTGGTGGAGCAAGGCATTGATGTCGCCATTCGCATGGGCCGACTGGAAGACTCCACGCTGGGCGCCCGGTTTCTCGGGGTCAACCCGTGGGTGGTGGTGGCCTCCCCCGCCTACCTGGGGCAGCGCGGCATACCGCTGGTGCCGCCTGACCTGGGTACGCATGACGCGCTGATTTACAGCACGGTTCAGGGTGATGCGCGCTGGCATTTCTCGGGCGCCAGCGGCCTTGCGCTACCTCAAGCTGTGAAGGGCCCGCTGCGCTCCAACAGCCTGTCGGCACTGCTGGCTGCTGCCCGCGACGGCATGGGCATTGCAGCCTTGCCGTGGTACGTGGCCCAGGAGTCGATCAAGACCGGTGTGGTCGTGCCAGTCTTGACTGACTGGGCCCTGCCGTCGCAGGAAATCCACGCGGTCTACACCTCGCCGCGCCTTCTCACAGCCAAGGTCAGCGGCTTCGTGACCTGGCTACAAGGGCAGTTTGGCGAGGCTTGGTGGACCCACTCTGCAACAGTCCAAAATCCGCTTGATCCTCGCCCCTTGAATTAACTTCAAGGTCGGCATGAAGAAGCTTCACGCCAAAAATTAGGGAGCTGCTCTACAGTTCGCCCCACTTTCAAACCAAGCCAACGGCGGCTGATTGAAAGTAAATCAGGGCAGGTGTCTCGCACCGTCACTGACCTAAAAAAACGACGCGAGGAGACAGCTATGCCAACGATTCCATTCCCGGGCCAACGACTTCGGTCACGCCCAATTCCCCTGCGCCTCAAGCGCTAGTTCCCGGCGGGCGCCTTGAGCCCGCATTTTTGCTTCGACGTCACAGTCGCGGCGGCTTTCGTTCGACTCTTAACTACTCACTGATGGAGATATTGATGAAAAAAGTACTCACACCCGTGGCCCTTGCGGCCACCATGGCCTTGGCAAGTGCGACAGCTACAGCACAGGAAGTTGTTCGCTGGGGCATACCGATGTCCTTTGGCGCCAACTTGACCGCATTGGGCGACACCATGCCCTGGGTCTCGGAGCAGCTCAAGAAAGTGACTGGCGGCTCAGTCAATCTGCAAATTTTCGAGCCCGGAAAACTGGTTCCTGCGCTGGGCATTTTTGATGCCGTATCGACCGGGAAAGTCGAAGCTGGCTATAGCTTCATGGGCTACGAACTCGGCAAGGTGCCGGTCTCCGCCATCTTCGGTGCATTGCCCTTCGGAATGGAAACGCCCCAGTTTGCCGCCTGGATGTATTTTGGGGGCGGTGATGCTCTCCTGAAAGAAACCTTCAAGCCCCACAACGTCTATCCGATCTTGTGTGGCTCCATCAGCCCCGAAGCCGCTGGCTGGTTCCGCAAGGAAATCAAGACGCCTGACGACCTGAAAGGCCTGAAATTCCGCGCCGCCGCGCTGGGCGGCAAGGTCTACCAGAAACTCGGGGCATCAGTCACCATGCTGCCCGGTGGCGAGTTGTTCCAGGCGCTTGAAAAAGGCGTACTGGACGGCACCGAGTTCTCCCTGCCCACCGTCGATGACCAGCTTGGCTTCGACAAAGTTGCCAAAAACTACTACCTGCCAGGTTGGCACCAGCCTTCCACCAACCAGTATCTGTACGTGAACATGGCAGCCTGGGCCAAGCTCAAGCCACAGACCCAGGCGCAGATCGAGACCACCTGCACTGCGGGTGTGACCATGGCACTGGCCAAGGCCGAGGCACTGCAAGGCGACATGCTCACCAAATTCAAAAAAGAAGGCGTGAACCTGAGGATCTTCAACAAGCCCATGCTGGACGCCTTTGCAAAGGCTTCCAAGGAAGTGCTGGCTGAAGAGTCAGCCAAGGACCCTTTGTTCAAGAAGGTGTACGAGAGCATGGCTGCGTTCCAGAACAAGAACCGCGAGTGGCATGAGTTGGGTTACTTGCCACGCAACTACAAGTAATCACCAAGCACTGAAACCCGACTCCGCGCTGTGCGCCATAAGGAAATCAATATGAAAAATACAACGCTCAGCGCGGCCGAACCGGTGGCCGGACCGTCTGGCATTGCCCTGCCAACCACGTCCTTTTCACGCGGCGTGGACCGCGTGATCGGCTGGTTCGGCGAAATCGCATCGGCCCTGTGGACCGTTCTCGTCGTCGTCATCGTGCTGCAGGTTCTGGCACGCTACCTCTTTGGCATGGGCTCCATCATGATGGAGGAGCTTCAGTGGCACCTGTATGCCATCGGCTTCATGCTCGGCCTGTCGTTTACCGAGATTCGGGAGCGCAATGTCCGCATCGACGTGCTGGCAGAACAATGGCGACCCCGCACACGGCATTGGGTAGAACTGCTGGGGCTGGTCTTCTTGCTGTTGCCCTTTACCTTTGTCATTATTTTTTATGCGCTGCCTTTCTTTGCGTCCTCCTATTCGCTCAACGAAGTGTCGGCTGCGCCAGGGGGTCTGCCCTACCGCTGGTTCCTGAAGTCCTTCATCGTCACGGCGTTTGTTCTGCTGGCGTTGGCGGCATTG
>JBIKZP010000524.1:0-2975 GCA_044354655.1 Rhodoferax sp.
AAGCACTCGAAATACGCCATTTCAGGCGCGTAGCCGGCTTCAACCAGCGTTTCGAAACCGGCTTTGATCAGTTCCACCGTGCCGCCGCACAAAACGGCTTGTTCACCGAACAAATCGGTTTCTGTTTCTTCACGGAAGTTGGTCTCAATGATGCCCGCCTTGCCACCCCCGTTGGCCATGGCATAGCTCAGGGCCAGTTCGCGGGTACGGCCAGACTTATCCTGGTGTACCGCAATCAGGTGAGGAACGCCGCCGCCTTGGGCATATGTGCCGCGAACCGTATGGCCCGGGGCCTTGGGCGCAACCATCCAGACGTCCAGGTCAGCGCGTGGATTAACCAGACCGTAATGGACATTAAAACCATGCGCAAACACCAGTGAAGCGCCTTGCTTGATGTTGGGTTCGATGTCGTTGGTGTAAACCGAGCCAATTTGCTCGTCTGGCAACAAGATCATGACCACATCAGCGGCTTTGACAGCGTCAGCGACTTCGGCAACTTTAAGGCCAGCTTTTTCGACCTTAGGCCAAGAAGCACCACCTTTGCGCAGACCAACCACGACTTTTACGCCGCTGTCGTTCAGATTCTGAGCATGGGCATGCCCTTGGCTACCATAACCAATGATTGCTACGGTCTTGCCCTTGATCAGGCTCAGATCACAGTCTTTGTCGTAAAAAACCTTCATTATTTTCTCCGTTGTAAAAAATTAAACCCGCAAAATACGTTCGCCGCGACCAATGCCACTTGAGCCGGTGCGGACCGTTTCCAAAATTGCGCCACGTTCGATAGCTTCCAGAAAAGCATCATTTTTTGACTGGTCACCCGTCAATTCAATGGTGTAGCTTTTATCAGTGACATCTATGATTCGGCCGCGAAAAATATCAGCCATACGCTTCATTTCTTCGCGCTCCTTGCCAACGGCGCGAACCTTCACCATCATGAGTTCACGCTCAATGTAAGAACCTTCCGTCAAATCAACCACTTTGACGACTTCAATAAGACGGTTGAGGTGCTTGGTTATTTGCTCAATCACGTCATCAGAACCTGTGGTCTGAATGGTCATTCGTGACAAGCTGGGGTCTTCGGTGGGTGCCACCGTCAAGGATTCAATGTTGTAGCCTCTGGCGGAGAACAGGCCGACTACCCGTGACAATGCACCGGGTTCGTTTTCCAGCAAGACAGCAATGATATGTTTCATAGTGATAAAAACTCCTCTTTTCGCTGCCCTCCCCTTGTGGCGGTAACCGCAAGGCTTGGCAAACAATAGATTCGTCTGCAGTTAGGTTTATAGATCTTCCGAGCCGAGCAACATTTCCGTAATCCCCATACCGGCCTTCACCATGGGGAAGACATTCTCGGTTGGGTCCGTTCGAAAATCCATAAACACCGTACGGTCCTTCAGCTTGCGCGCCTCACGGATGGCCGGCTCCACGTCTTCAGGCTTTTCTATCAGCATGCCTACGTGTCCATAGGCTTCAGCCAGCTTCACGAAATTGGGCAACGCATCCATGTAGCTGTGGCTGTAGCGGCCTTCGTAGTCAATTTCCTGCCATTGACGCACCATGCCGAGGTAGCGGTTGTTCAAGGCCATGACCTTGATCGGTGTGTTGTATTGCAAGCAAGTGGAAAGTTCCTGAATACACATCTGTACCGAGCCTTCGCCGGTGATACAGAACACTTCAGAATCTGGCTTGGCCAGTTTGATACCCATGGCATAGGGAATACCTACCCCCATGGTGCCCAGGCCACCTGAGTTGATCCAGCGGCGTGGCTCATCAAAATGGTAGTACTGGGCTGCCCACATTTGGTGCTGACCGACATCAGAGGTGATGTAGGTATCGGCATCCTTGGTCATGTTCCAAAGCGTTTCCACCACAAATTGCGGCTTGATGACATCACCCTTGCCGTGGTCATATTTCATGCAGTCTCGTTTACGCCAGCCCTCAATCGTGTCCCACCATGCGCCTAGCGCATTGGCATCGGGTTTGGTCGTGCCCTCTTTGATCATCGCGATCATTTCACTGAGCACGTCTTTGACATCTCCCACAATGGGAATATCTACTTTGACACGCTTGGAAATACTGGACGGATCAATATCAATATGGATGATCTTGCGTTCATTTTGAGCGAAGTGCTTGGGGTTACCAATCACTCGGTCGTCAAAACGGGCACCAACGGCCAGCAAAACATCGCAGTGCTGCATGGCATTGTTGGCCTCAACCGTGCCGTGCATGCCCAGCATGCCAAGAAATTTTTTATCACTGGCAGGATAAGCGCCCAACCCCATCAAGGTATTGGTACAGGGGTAGCCCAGCATGTCCACCAGCGTGCGCAACTCGGCCGAGGCGTTGCTGAGCAACACACCGCCACCGGTATAAATGTAAGGACGCTTGGCGGCCAACAGCAATTGCAGCGCCTTGCGAATCTGACCGCCATGCCCCTTACGGACCGGGTTGTAAGAACGCATCTCGACCGATTCCGGATAACCGGAATAGCTGACCTTTTTAAAGGAGACGTCTTTGGGGATATCCACCACAACCGGGCCGGGACGACCAGTTCTGGCGATATGAAAAGCTTTTTTCATGGTCTCGGCCATATCACGGGCATCCTTGACCAGGAAATTGTGCTTCACGATGGGGCGCGTGATACCCACCGTGTCACATTCTTGAAATGCGTCTAATCCAATCGCGTGGGTGGGCACCTGACCGGTGATGATCACCATAGGAATGCTGTCCATGTAGGCCGTTGCAATTCCGGTCACCGCATTGGTTACACCAGGGCCCGATGTGACAAGCGCAACGCCAACCTCACCGGTTGCACGGGCATAGCCGTCTGCCGCATGCACAGCAGCCTGCTCATGCCGGACCAGAACGTGCTGGATCGTGTCTTGCTTGTAGAAAGCATCGTAAATATGCAGGACCGCACCACCGGGATAACCCCAGATGTATTTCACGCCCTCAGCTTGCAGAGCCTTAAC
>JBIKZP010000113.1:0-6710 GCA_044354655.1 Rhodoferax sp.
CACCCTGTACCTGATTGGCGATGCCAATGACTACACCGGCAAGGGCCTGAGCGGTGGGCGCATTGTGGTGCGCCCCAGCATCGACTTTCGCGGTGAGGCCATTCGCAACACCATCGTTGGCAACACGGTCATGTTTGGCGCCACCAGCGGCGAAGCGTTTTTCAGCGGCGTGGGCGGCGAGCGCTTTGCCGTGCGCTTGTCGGGCGCCACCACGGTGGTAGAAGGCACCGGCGACCACGGTTGCGAGTACATGACTGGCGGCACGGTGGCTGTGCTCGGCAAGACCGGTCGCAATTTTGCCGCTGGCATGAGCGGTGGCGTAGCCTATGTGTATGACGAAGACGGCCAGTTTGCCAAACGCTGCAACACCGCCATGGTGTCGTTAGAAAAAGTGCTGACCGTGCGCGAGCAGGAAGCCGCCGTGAACATGGCGGTCTGGCACCGTGGCCAGAGCGACGAGATGCAGCTCAAAAAACTGCTGGAAGACCACAACCGCTGGACCGGCAGCAAGCGTGCACGCGAGTTGCTCGACAACTGGGACACCGCCCGCCTGAAGTTCGTCAAGGTATTCCCCAACGAGTACAAGCGCGCCCTGGGTGAGATTCATGCACGCAGCAAGGCACCTGCAGCGCTGGCATCGGCGCCTGCGACCCAAGCCGCGGCAGAAACTGCCACGGCAGCGAAATAAGACGAAACCACACCGCGTCAAAGGACAAGCATCATGGGAAAAATCACTGGCTTCATGGAGTTTGAGCGACTGGAAGAGGGCTATAAACCGGCCCCCGAACGGCTCAAGCATTACAAGGAATTCGTTATTGGCCTGGACGAGTCCCAGGCCAAGGTGCAGGCGGCGCGGTGCATGGACTGTGGCACGCCGTTTTGCAACAACGGCTGCCCGGTCAACAACATCATTCCCGACTTCAACGAGCTGGTGTTTCAGGGCGACTGGCACAACGCCATCACCGTGCTGCACAGCACCAACAATTTTCCCGAGTTCACCGGCCGCATTTGCCCGGCACCATGCGAGGCCGCCTGCACGCTGAACGTCAACGACGACGCGGTGGGCATCAAGTCCATCGAGCACGCCATCATTGACCGCGCCTGGACCGAGGGCTGGGTGACACCGCAATTGCCGTCGCACAAGACGGGTAAAAAAGTGGCGGTGGTGGGCTCCGGCCCAGCGGGTATGGCCGCTGCGCAGCAACTCGCGCGTGTCGGCCATGACGTCACGCTGTTTGAGAAGAACGACCGGGTTGGTGGCTTGCTGCGCTATGGCATTCCTGACTTCAAGATGGAAAAAAGCCATATCGACCGCCGCGTTGAGCAAATGAAGGCCGAGGGCGTGACCTTTCGTACCGGCGTCATGGTGGGTGAAATGCCCAAGGACAGCAAGGTCACCAACTGGGCCAAGGAAAGCATCAGCCCCGAGCAACTCAACCAGGAATTTGACGCAGTCTTGCTCACTGGCGGCTCCGAGCAGTCGCGCGACCTGAGCGTGCCAGGGCGCGCGCTTGAAGGCATTCATTTCGCCATGGAGTTTTTGCCGCAGCAAAACAAGGTCAACGCGGGCGACAAGCTCAAAGGGCAGCTGCGTGCTGACGGCAAGCACGTCATCGTGATTGGTGGCGGCGACACCGGCTCCGATTGCGTGGGCACCAGCAACCGCCACGGCGCTGCGCACGTGACCCAGTTTGAAGTCATGCCTCAGCCACCGGTGGAGGAAAACCGCCCCATGACCTGGCCCTACTGGCCGCTCAAGTTGCGCACCAGTTCCAGCCACGAAGAGGGTTGTGCGCGTGAATTTGCCATTTCCACCAAAGAGTTTGTGGGCGAAAAGGGCAAAGTCACCGGCGTTAAAACCGTGCACGTTGAGTGGAAAGACGGAAAAATGGTGGAAGTTGCGGGCAGCGAGCAAGTGCTCAAGGCCGATCTGGTGCTGCTGGCCATGGGCTTTGTCAGCCCTGTGGCCACGGTGCTGGATGCCTTTGGCATCGACAAAGATGCACGCGGCAATGCCAAGGCCAGTACCGAAGCGGTGGGTGGCTACGCCACCAACGTTCCCAAGGTGTTTGCGGCGGGTGATATTCGCCGTGGCCAGAGCCTGGTGGTGTGGGCGATTCGCGAAGGCCGCCAAGCCGCTCGGGCTATTGACGAGTTTTTGATGGGTTTTAGCGATTTGCCAAGGTAATGGCTTGGTAAAGCTGGGGTTTTGAGGTGAAGGAGTCAGGGTGATCCCTTATGATTGGGGGGCCGGCTAGTACCGGCCTTTTCTCTTTATGGCCTCAACCACCTCCCCAACACTCGTCGAACTGAAAAACCTCACCTTTGGTTATGGCGAGCGCGTCATTCTGGACGACATTTCCCTCTCCGTGCCACGTGGCAAAGTGACGGCTTTGATGGGTGCGTCAGGGGGCGGTAAAACCACCATTTTGCGTTTGATCGGCGGCCAAAACCGGGCACAGTCCGGCGAGTTGCTGTTTGATGGCCAAGATGTGGGCACTTTTGACCAAAAAGCTTTGTACGCTGCCCGTCGCCGCATGGGCATGCTGTTCCAGTTTGGCGCCTTGTTCGCCGACCTCAGTGTTTTTGAGAATGTGGCATTTCCGCTGCGTGAACATACCGACCTGCCCGAGGCGCTAATTCGCGACATCGTGTTGATGAAGCTCAACGCCGTGGGCTTGCGCGGTGCGCGCGACCTGATGCCCAGCGACCTCTCTGGCGGCATGGCACGGCGTATTGCGTTGGCCCGCGCCATTGCGCTAGACCCCGAGTTGGTGATGTACGACGAACCTTTTTCAGGGCTGGACCCGATTTCACTCGGCACCGCGGCGCGCCTGATTCGTCAGCTCAACGACTCCATGGGCTTGACCAGTATTTTTGTGTCGCATGAGCTGGAGCAAACCTTTGCCATTGCCGACCATGTGATCATTCTGGCCAACGGCAAGATTGCGACCCAGGGCACGCCCGAGCAAGTGCGCCAAAGCACCGATCCGCTGGTCTACCAGTACGTGAATGCTTTGTCCGACGGACCTGTGCGGTTTCACTACCCGGGGCCGACGGTGGCGCAGGACTTTGGTGTGGGAGCTCCCTCATGAGTTGGTACAAACCGCAAGACATGGGTTTGCTGGTGCGCAGCAAATTGGCTGATTTAGGACAAGGTGGGCGCCTTTTCTTTCGCCTGCTCGGCACTTTTGTCGCCGCTTTCAAGCGTTTTGGCCTGATTCGTGACCAAATTCACTTCCTGGGCAATTACTCATTAGCCATCATTGCGGTGTCTGGCCTGTTTGTTGGATTTGTTTTTGGCTTGCAGGGTTATTACACCTTGCAGCGTTATGGTTCTTCGGAGGCGCTGGGTTTGCTGGTGACCTTGAGTCTGGTGCGCGAGTTGGGACCGGTGGTGACGGCCCTGCTCTTTGCGGGTCGTGCCGGCACTTCCCTGACCGCCGAAATTGGTTTGATGAAAGCCGGCGAACAGATCAGCGTGATGGAGATGATGGCCGTAGACCCGGTGGTGCGTATTTTGGCGCCCCGCTTTTGGGCCGGCATCATCACCATGCCTTTGCTGGCCGCAGTTTTCAGTGCCATGGGCATTATTGGTGGCTGGGTGGTGGGCGTGCTGATGATTGGTGTGGACGCGGGCTCCTTCTGGAGCCAGATCCAGGGCGGTGTGGATGTTTGGCAAGACGTGGGCAATGGCGTGATCAAAAGCGTGGTGTTCGGGTTTACCGTGACCTTTATCGCGCTGTGGCAGGGCTTTGAGGCTCAGCCCACCCCTGAAGGTGTGGCCAGCGCGACCACCCGCACGGTCGTGGCGGCCTCTTTGTCAGTGTTGGGACTGGACTTTATCCTGACCGCCCTGATGTTTACCATCTGATAACTGAGCGGCACAGACCGTCAAAAGGAAGTTGAATGCAGCGTTCGAAAAATGATGTGTGGGTTGGGCTGTTTGTGCTGATTGGCGCTGTGGCTTTGCTGTTTCTGGCCTTGCAGTCGGCCAATTTGCTGACCCTGAGTTTTCAAAAGAGCTACCGCGTGGACGCCAAGTTTGACAACGTCGGCGGCCTCAAGCCCAAAGCGGCCGTGCGCAGTGCGGGCGTGGTGGTGGGCCGGGTGGAGAAAATTGTGTTCGATGACAAATCTTTCCAGGCGCGTGTGACGCTGGCCATGGAAGACCGCTACCGTTTTCCGAAAGACAGTTCACTCAAAATTTTGACCAGCGGTCTGCTCGGTGAGCAGTACCTGGGGCTGGAACCCGGTGCCGAAGAGAAAACACTGGCCGCTGGTGACCTGATTTCCAGCACCCAGTCGGCGGTGGTGCTGGAAAGCCTGATCAGCCAGTTTTTGTACAGCAAGGCAGCTGACGGCAAAACGTCCGATACGGACAGCCCGAAAAAATGACCCTTATGTTGTCCGGAATACACGATGCCCAACGCGCGATGCACGCCAGGCCGCGCATAGCCCAGATTTCGGGGCTATTTTTGCTGTGGGTGATGGCATTGTTGACGGGTTGCGCTACCGGGCCCAACGCGAATCCGCGCGATCCGCTGGAGCCCCTCAACCGCCAGGTCTTTAAGTTCAATGATGTGGTCGACAAGGCGGTGCTCAAACCAGTGGCCACGGTTTACCGCGACGTGACGCCGGTGCCGGTGCGCAAGGGTGTGGTCAACTTTTTCGATAATCTGACCGATGTGTGGTCTGGCGTCAACAATGCCTTGCAACTCAAAGGCGTGGCGGCTGTGGACAGCCTGGCCCGCTTTGGCATCAACACTTTTATTGGCGTGGGTGGACTCTTTGATGTGGCCTCCGACCTGAACATTGAGAAGCACACCAAAGACTTTGGCCACACGCTGGGTTACTGGGGTGTGGGGCCAGGCCCCTACCTGGTGCTGCCCTTGCTCGGGCCGTCTACCCTGCGCGATACCTTGGCCCGTACCGTGGATGCCCAGGGCGACTTGTGGTCGTTTGTCGAGCATGTGCCGCTGAGAAACTCGGGAACCTTGTTGTGGGTGGTGGAGACCCGCGCGGACTTGCTCAAGGTCACCTCCATGCTCGATCAAATGGCGTTTGACCGCTATACCTTCTCCCGCGACGCCCATTTGCAACGCCGACGCAGCACCATCTACGACGGCAACCCACCTGAAGAGCTGCCCAGCGATCCCGCGACGGGCCAGTAAAATCAGGGGTCTCGCGCGTTTGGGCACGCTGAATGACCCATCAAAATAAAATCGGCCCGCCGTGGCCTGCTAGGGAATTAACACCATGAAACGTCATTTTTTGTACCGAATAGCCGGCTTGTTATTGGCTGCTGGGCTGAGTTGGCTCGCGCTGCCCGTGCTGGCCGCCGATGAGGCGCCCGATGCGTTGATCAAACGTCTCTCGGCTGACGTGCTGGCCAGCATCAAGTCTGATAAATCCATTCAGACGGGGGAGGTCAACCGCATCATCGCGCTGGTGGACGCCAAAATTATGCCGGTGGTTAATTTTCAACGCATGACCGCCTCGGCCGTGGGGCCGGCCTGGCGCCAGGCCACGCCCGAGCAGCAGCAACGACTGCAAAGTGAATTCAAAATTCTGCTGGTGCGCACCTATGCGGGCGCCCTTGCGCAAGTCGACGACCTGGAAATTTCTGTCAAACCCCTGCGCGCCTCACCAGAAGACAAGGAAGTGGTCGTACGCACTGAAGTCAAAGGTCGTGGTGACGCCATTCAACTTGAATACCGCATGGAAAAAACGCCCGGCGAAGGTGCTGGCTGGAAGATTTACAACCTCAACGTGTTGGGCGTTTGGTTGGTAGAAACCTACCGAACCCAGTTTGCGCAGGAAATCAATGCCAAAGGAATCAATGGTCTGATCGCCACCTTGTCTGAACGCAACAAGATCAACGCCAAGAAGAGCTGACCATGCTGGAACTGCCCGCCGAACTCACCCATGCCCAAGCCGGCGCCTGCCTGCAGGGCTTGTTGAAGGGGCTGCGCGACCAGTCTGAGCCGCAGGTGCTGCTGAATGCGGCTGCGCTGACCCGATTTGATTCGTCGGCTCTGGCGGTGCTGTTGGAACTGCGCCGTGAATGCCTGGTGCAGGGCAAAACCCTGGCCTTGCAAGCCACCCCCACACGGTTGGCTGATCTGGCGCATTTGTACGGCATTGACTCGCTCCTGCTTTCGCCCACCGCTGACCCCGTAAAATAGCGGACTCTCATGTCTGCTATCTCCTTCCAGTCCGTCTCCAAAGCCTATCCTTCGCCACGCGGACCCGCAGGCAGCACCTTTTTGGCGCTTGACCATGTCAGTCTGGACATCGAAGAAGGCGAATTTTTCGGTTTGCTCGGCCCCAACGGCGCGGGTAAAACCACCATGATCACCATCCTGGCCGGCCTGACCCGACCCCTTTCGGGCAAAGTGTCTGTGCTGGGTAGCGATGTCCAAACCGACTATGCCCAGGCCCGACGCAAGCTCGGTGTGGTGCCGCAGGAACTGGTGTTTGACCCCTTTTTCAATGTACGCGAGGCCTTGCAGTTTCAGTCGGGCTACTTTGGCATCAAGAAAAATGACGCCTGGATTGACGAACTGCTGGACAGCCTGGGCCTGACCGACAAGGCCAATGCCAATATGCGCCAGCTCTCGGGCGGCATGAAGCGCCGGGTGCTGGTGGCGCAAGCCTTGGTGCACAAACCGCCGGTTATCGTGCTGGATGAACCCACGGCAGGGGTT
>JBIKZP010000516.1:0-2965 GCA_044354655.1 Rhodoferax sp.
GAACACCCAGAAAACCGGCCTGCGCCAAGGCATTCCACAGCTCGACAGGTTTTTGCTTCCGCTTGACAACGTCCTGAAAGTAGCGCCGCCCGAAGCCGCCCACCAGCTTGCCAACGCTATCCCGCAACAAGGGGTGATGCTCTGCCGTGTCGACGAGCGCGGAACCGAAAATACTGGACATCAAATTACCCCATTCAATTGAAATCAGTCAGGCCTCTGCAGACGGCCATTCAAAAAAACCCTTGCCCGACTTTTGGCCCAACTGGCCGCAAGCGACCATGTCTTCGAGCAGCCGCGGCGGTGCATAACGGTCACCCAACGCCACACTGAGATGACGGGCAATGTCCAGCCGGACATCCAGGCCAACCATGTCGCTCAGTCGCAGCGGTCCCACGGGGTGCCGATAGGCCACCACCATGGCGCGGTCGATGTCGTCGGCACTGGCCACCCCGTCCTGCAGCATGCGCATGGCTTCGAGCGACGCAATCAGGTCGAGCCGGCTGGTTGCAAACCCGGGCACATCCTGCACGGTGATGGTCACCTTGCCCGTGGCCTCGGCAAAGCCGCGCGCCAGGGCCAGGATGTCGGGCCGGGTCAGGCTGCCGCGCACCAACTCCACCATGGGCAGTGACCAGACGGGATTGAAAAAATGCATGCCTAGGAAGAGGCCGGGGTCCCGCAGAGAACCGGCCAGGATGTCGATAGACAAGGCACTGGTATTGCTGGCAATGACCCGGGGCGAGCGCACCTCGATGTCGGTCAGCACCTGCTGCTTGAGCGCCAGCCGTTCCGGCACAGTCTCGACCACCAGGTCTAGGCCCAGAGGCAGCTCGGCCACAGATGCCAACCGCTGTACAGCGCGGCCGAGTTGCTCAGCCTGCACCGCTGTGAGCTTGCCCCGCCGCAGCCCGGATTCTGCGGCCTGCGCGAGGGTTCTTTGCATGGCACGGGTACGCGCCTCATCCGGCTCCACCACCCAGGTGGTCCAGCCGGCCACGGCATAGACATAAGCGATACCAACGCCCATCGTGCCGCCACCAACGACGGCAATTGTGGGAGCCCCAATAGGGGCGGGGTGATCTAGGAGGGTTGACATCGCCAGTTTGCTCAATGGATACAGGTCATGGTTGAAATCATATCAGTCAACGCTAGTGTTGACAACAGGTTGATAAGAATTTTCATGTGGTTCAAAATTCAAGTCAGAAAGGACTGGCGTCGTTGGCCAAGTCAACTGGCCATCAAACGTTCAGGCAGGCGGCGGCGCCGTGGGGGCGGACTGGCTCTGCGGGACTTTGGCACGCACCATCGCCAGAACCAACGTGGCGATCCGCTGGGCAGCCTCGGGCTGGGTCAGCCGCCCGCCAGAGCGGTACCAGACCGGCGACCAGCCGACGATGCCGCCAATGGCCAGCGCCGTCAGCGGCACATCCTCCACCACGAACTCACCGGCCACCACACCCTCTTGCAGCAGGGCGGCGAAGCGGCGGTCAAAGCCGCGCCTGAGCTCATTGATCGCTTCACGGTCTTCCGGGTTGAGGTGCGTTTCTTCACGGCTGTAGATCACCGCATGGGGCTGGTGATCCAGCACGGCCATCATGAAATCGCGGACCAGCGTCTCGAGCTTTAAGGTGGCGCTGACCTGATGAGCCGTGACCCGGTTCAGGGCGTCGTGGGCGACCTTGATCGCACGCGAGCAAATGTCGGCCAGCAGCTCGGCTTTGGACCGGAAGTGGGCGTAAATGAAGGGCTTGGTGACATTGATGGCATCGGCCACCTGCTCCAGCGTGGTGTTGGTGAAGCCCTGGGTGTAGAACAACTCCACGGCGGCACTGACGATACGCTCGCTTTTCAGTCGTGAGACCGCGTCACGGATGTGTTCTTGCTCGCTGGCACCGCCCGGACTGCGGCGGGTTTTTACCGGGGCTTTGGTCTTGGCCACCACGGGGGCTTTGGCGGGTTTGCTCATGCGCTTGATGGTCTCCTGGGTTCGGGGTTTCTCGCGAGGTCAGGTGTGGAAACCGCCGTTGATTTGTACCCCCTGCCCAGTGATGTGGGTGGCCAGGCCGCTGGCGAGGTAGAGCATCAGGTTGGCTACCTCATCGGGCGTGGCATAGCGCCCGTCCGGAATCATCGCCGCCCGCTGCTCGCGCAGGCCAGCCGCATTGTCGGGTGACTGCAGGGCCTCTATGTCGCGCAGCATGGGCGTGTCCACCGGGCCAGGGCAAACCGCGTTGACCCGGATACCCTTGCGGGCCACTTCCAGCGCCGCCGACTTGGTCAACCCCAGCACCGCGTGCTTGCTGGCTGTATAGGGCGCCAGGTGGCGGGTGCCGATGTAGGCGCCCAGCGATGCCGTGTTGACCACAGCGCCACTGCGCTGCGCCAGCATCACCGGCAACACATGCTTCATGCCCAGAAAAACGCCCTTCACATTGATGGCCATCACCTTGTCAAACAGGTCGTCCGGGTAATCCACCAGCGGCAGCACCGCGCCTTGCCAGGCGGCATTGTTCATGAACACATCGATGCGGCCCCAGGCCTGCATGGCCTGCGCCACATAGCTGGCAACATCCTCGGCCAGGCTCACATCAGCCCGGCAAAAATTGGCTTGCGCGCCCAGGGCCTGCACCTGACGCGCTGTTTCTGCGCCACTGACGGCGTCCAGGTCAACCGCCAACACCCTGGCCCCCGCACGGCCGAGCGCCAGTGACACCGCGCGGCCGATGCCGCCACCGGCACCGGTGACGATGGCCACCTGATCATCAAAGGCGATCTTCATGCGGACAATGCCTGCGGGGCCGGCGCAGTCCGGGACGGGCTGTGCAAGGCGGCTGGCCGCATCACAAAACCTGAATAACCGTCGGCCGCGCACTGCGCCAGAATGCGTCGGTAACCGCGAACGCCACCCGAATAGGGCATGAAGACGCGTGGCTTGCCAGCCACTTCGGCGCCGTTGTAATACGAG
>JBIKZP010000422.1:0-2964 GCA_044354655.1 Rhodoferax sp.
AGAAGTCATCCTCTCCACCGGTATGGCAACACTGGGGGATATTGAGAGCGCTATTGAGGTATTGGAGCGGGCCGGTACGGAAAGACAAAAAATTACCGTATTGCACTGCACCACCGAATACCCCACGCCCATGGCCGAAGTAAATCTGCGTGCGATGCAGAGCATTCACGCAGCATTTGGGGTGGCAGTGGGCTATTCCGATCACACCCAGGGCATTGAGGTGGCCATTGCCGCGGTGGCGATGGGGGCAACCGTCATCGAAAAACACTTCACATTGGACCGTAATTTGCCCGGTCCAGACCATCAAGCCAGTTTGGAGCCCGCTGAACTCAAAGCCATGGTGACCGCCATTCGCAATATTGAAGTTGCGTTAGGGGATGGAGTCAAGCGCCTCACCCCCAGTGAGGCCAGAAACAAGCCCATTGCGCGCAAATCACTGGTGGCCAGCCAGGCTATCAAAGCGGGGGAGGTTTTCAGTGTCCTTAACGTCACCACCAAACGTCCAGGTACCGGACTGTCCCCGATGCGTTGGGATGAGGTGATGGGCCGGGTTGCTCCGCACGATATCGCTACTGATGAGTTGATTGCACTATGAAGCGAAAAATTTGTGTCATTACCGGTTCACGCGCCGAATTCGGTTTACTGCGCTGGGTTATGCAGGGCATCCAGGATGACCCTGATTTGGTGTTGCAAGTGATCGCGACCGGGATGCATTTGTCGCCTGAGTTTGGGCTGACCTATCGCGAGATTGAAAGCGAGGGTTTCAAGATAGACCATAAGGTCGAGATGTTGACCAGTTCAGATACCCCCGTCGGGATCGCAAAGTCCATGGGCCTCGGGCTGATTGGTTTTGCTGACGCTCTGAATGAATTGAGCCCCGATCTGATCGTAGTGCTCGGCGACCGGTTTGAAATATTTGCTGCCGTGTCTGCTGCTTTAGTTGCCCGGATACCCGTAGCCCATTTACACGGCGGCGAGACCACAGAAGGCGCCATGGACGAGGCACTTCGACATTCGATCACCAAGATGTCGCATCTTCATTTTGTGGCTGCACAGGCTTACCGTCAACGCGTGATTCAGTTGGGTGAACAGCCCGAGCGTGTGTTTCTGGTGGGAGGCCTGGGTGTGGACACCATCAAGCGCACCAAACTGCTTGACCGCGCAGCGCTTGAAGCGTCGCTGGATTTCAAGTTCGGGAAAAAAAATCTACTCATCACCTTCCATCCGGTCACGCTTGAGTCGGCAACCGCCACAGCTCAAATGGGTGAGCTACTGGCGGCTTTATCTGCGTTGGTGGATACGCAGCTTATTTTCACCATGCCTAACGCTGACACCGATGGCCGCGCTTTGATCAAGCTGGTGGAGCAGTTTGTTACACAACACCCAAATGCGCGCGCCTACACCTCACTTGGCCTGCTGCGTTACCTATCTTGCATAGCGCAAGTAGATGGCTTAGTAGGCAATTCTTCCAGCGGCTTGGCCGAAGTGCCCAGCTTCAAGAAAGGAACAGTGAATATTGGAGATCGGCAACGGGGCCGATTGATGGCTGCGAGTGTTATTCATTGTGAGCCGATTCGTCAGCAAATCGAGTCCGCCTTGGCAGAGCTTTATTCCACGGACTTTCAGAGACGTTTGAACGAGGTGCGCAACCCCTATGGGGAGGGCGGTGCCAGCGAAAAAATTGTGACAACTCTGAAGAATTTTGATCTCCATGACATTGCCAAGAAGACTTTTTACGATTTACCTTTACTTGAATCCGGGTGCACAACGTGAACTCAAATGATGCCATCTGGCGCAAAGCCATTCTTCCCGCCAGCGCCAGCTTACAGCAGGCCATCAGCAACCTGGATCAGGTCGCGATCAAGATTGTTCTGGTAGTCAATGAGGCTGGGGAGCTTGAAGGTACGGTCACCGACGGTGACATCAGGCGGGGTTTACTGAAAGGGTTAGGTCCTAAAAGCTCAATTAGCGACGTTATCCACCGCAACGCCCTGGTCGTTCCGCCGGAGATGGACCGCGAAATGGTCAAGCAGCTCATGCTTGCCAACAAAATACAGCAAATTCCGGCTGTGGACGAGCATCGCCGTGTGGTGGGCCTACACCTGTGGAATGAAATTACAACCCCACCTGCCCGCCCAAACGTCATGGTGATCATGGCCGGGGGAAAGGGGACGCGACTGCGCCCACACACCGAGAACTGTCCCAAACCCCTGTTGCAGGTTGCGGGCAAGCCCATGCTGGAACACATTATTGAACGCGCCAAATTAGAGGGCTTCAGCCACTTCGTGCTAGCCATACATTATTTGGGGCACATGATTGAGTCGTATTTTGGCGATGGCAAGCGTTTGGGTGTGCAGATTAATTACTTGCGGGAGGAGTCTCCCTTAGGTACGGCTGGCGCGCTAGGACTGTTAAATCCTCGACCTGATGCACCATTTGTGGTGACCAACGGTGATGTGTTAACCGACATTCGCTACGGTGAACTGCTGGACTTTCATCTACGACACCACGCCGCAGCCACCATGGCAGTGCGAGTGCATGAGTGGCAGCATCCTTTTGGTGTCGTTCAAATCAACAGCGTTGAAATAACCGGCTTCGAGGAAAAGCCGGTAACTCGCAGCCATATCAATGCGGGGGTTTATGCACTGAATCCAGAAACGCTGAACGTCCTGGAAGCAGACACCCGCTGCGACATGCCAACCCTTTTTGAGCGCTTGCAAGCCCAGGCACAACGGACCGTGGCCTATCCGATGCATGAGCCTTGGCTGGATGTTGGACGGCCGGATGACTTGGCAACAGCACGCGCTGACTCGTTAAAGCACGAAGCATGAAGATACTGGCGTTGATACCGGCACGCGGCGGCTCCAAGCGATTACCCGGGAAAAATATAAAACTATTGGGCGGAAAGCCTCTGATTGTTTGGTCTATTGACGTGGCGAAAGGAACTCCAGAAATTTGTGACAT
>JBIKZP010000423.1:0-2963 GCA_044354655.1 Rhodoferax sp.
AGTTGCGCAGCGGGCGCATGGTGCAGGCCCAGGGCTCGGGCCCGATTGAGGTGCTGGTGTCTGAGGGCTTTGCCTTGGCGCGCCAGCTCAAAGCCGGCGACCGCATCAGCGCCTTGATGAACGGCAAGCAGGAGCAACTGACCGTTGTGGGCATTGCACTCTCACCCGAGTACATTTTTGCGGGCTTGGGTGGCTCGCCCGACCAGCGCGGCTTTGGGGTTTTTTGGATGGACCGGCGTGTGCTGGGCGCGGCTTACAACATGGAAGGTGCCTTCAACACCGTAGCGGTTCGGCTGGCGCCCGGGGCCACCGAAGGGCCGGTAATTGACCAACTCGACCGCCTGCTCGCCCCGTATGGCGGCATACGTGCACACGGGCGCGACTTGCAGTTGTCGCACCTGATTCTCAACTCCGAGATCAAGGAGCAACGCGTGCTGGGCACGGTGCTGCCGAGTATTTTTTTGGCGGTGGCTGCCTTTTTACTCAACGTGGTGCTGAGCCGCCAAATTGCCACGCAACGCGAGCAGGTGGCGGCCCTCAAGGCGCTGGGCTACGAGAACTGGGCCATTGGCCTGCACTACCTCAAGCTGGTGCTGGTGATTGTGGCGCTGGGCGTGGTGCTGGGCATCGCGTTGGGCGCGGCCATTGGGCATTGGTTTATGAGCCTGTACGCCGATGTGTTTCGTTTTCCGCAACTGCATTACCGCGTGAAACCCGAGTTGATGTTGGCGGCGGTGGGCGTGGCCTCAGGCGCGGCCCTGCTGGCTACGCTGCAAGCGATTCGCGCCACCGTCCGCCTAGCCCCGGCGGAGGCTATGCGCCCCCCGGCCCCGGGGGTTTACAAGCCCATGCTGGTTGAAAGGCTGGGCTTGCGCCATTGGTTTTCTCCCGCCGTGCGCATGGTGTTGCGCACCATGGAGCGCCGCCCTTTGCGCACCAGCCTCACCGTGGTGGGTATTGCGGTGGCGATGGCCATTGTGATTACCGGCGCGTTTTGGGGCGACTCGATAGACGTGCTGATGGGCACACAGTTCAACCGGGTGCTGCGTGGCGAGGTGACCCTGGGCTTGGTGGAGGCAACGCCGGCGCGCGTGCTGCACGAGGTGGCGCGCTTGCCGCACGTCAACGCGGTGGAAGGCGCTCGCACCGTGTCTGCGCGCTTGGTACATGCCAACCATACCTGGCGCGGCACGCTGCAAGGTAAGACCACGCAGCCCGAGTTACAACGCATTGTGGGCTTGCCGTTTGAGGTGTTTCAAGTTCCCACAGACGGGCTGCTGCTGACCGACCGACTGGCTCATAAATTGGGCGTGCAGGTGGGCGACAGCGTGCAGGTTGAATTGATGGAAGGCCGGCGGGATGTGCATACCTTGCGGGTGAGCGGCACCGTCAAAGAGCTGATGGGCATGAATGCGTACCTGGACCGCCGTGCCCTGAACCGCCTTTTGCAAGAGGGCGACCACATCAACCAGGTGTCGGTGGCGGTAGACCGCGGCCATGAAGAGGCCTTGCTCAACCAACTGAAAAACTTGCCACGGGTGGCGCTGGCGGTGAGCAAGTCTGTCATGAAGCGCAATATTGACGAGGTGACCGGGCGCAACGTGCTGGTGTTCAGCGGCATATTGACGGTGTTTGCCACCATCATTGCCATTGGTGTGGTGTACAACAACGCACGCATTGCGCTGGCCGAGCGCGCCTGGGAGCTGGCCAGCTTGCGCGTGCTGGGTTTTACACGCGGCGAGGTGTCAGCTTTTTTACTGGGCGAACTGGCGCTGGAGATTGCGCTGGCCACGCCCTTAGGGATGATCTTGGGCTACGGCCTGGCGTTCACCATCGTGAACCTGATCAAGACCGACGAGTTTTATTTTCCCCTGGTGATTCAACCCGCCACCTATGCCTTTGCCGCGTTGAGCGTGGTGGTGGCAGGCGGAATCAGCGCGCTGATTGTGCGACGCCGTATTGACACGTTGGACCTGGTGGGCGTGCTTAAAACCCGTGAATAAACCATTCAATAAATCATGAAAAAAATGTCCTGGAAACAAGGGCTGACCGCCTTTTTGGTGCTGGCCCTGGTGGCACTGCTGGGCTGGGCATTTCTACCCAGCCCGCGCGAGGTGGAGATGGCCACGGTGACACAAGGCCGGTTTGAGCGCGCGGTGCAAGAGGACGGTAAAACCCGCTTGCGCGACCGCTATGTCATCACCGCACCCATCACCGGTCGGGTGGCCCGCAGCGCACTCAAACAAGGCGACACGGTAACGCGCCACATGACCCTGGCCCTGCTTTGGCCCAGCAGCCCGGCCATGCTGGACGCCCGCAGCCGCGCCGAGCAACTCGCGCACAGCGGGGCCATGCAGGCCAGTCTGGCCAAAGCGCAAGCTAACCGCGAACGCGCGCAAGCCGCCCTAGAGCAAGCCCGTGCCGACCTGCAACGCAGCGAGTCGCTGGCTTTGCAGGGTTTTATTTCCAGCACTCAAAATGAAACCGGCCGACTCAATCTGCGGCTGCGTGACAAAGAACTGGAAAGCGCCAGACAAGAGGAGCTGGCTGCACGCTATGCGCTGGAGCAGACGCGCGCCACATTGGGGCAATTTACCAACGCACCCACCGAGGGCGCGCAGGCACCCTTTGAGATCAAGGCCCCGGTGGCTGGCAAGGTGTTAAAGATTCATCAGCAAAGCGAGGGCTTGGTGATGGCGGGCACCCCTCTCATGGAGATTGGCGACCCCAGCGCACTGGAGGTGGTGCTGGACCTGCTGACCGAGGAGGCCGCACAAATCAAACCCGGCACGCTGGTGCAACTGTCCAATTGGGGTGGGCCTGAAATTCTTCAAGGCCAGGTGCGTTTGGTAGAGCCGGCGGCCTTCACCAAAATATCAGCACTGGGGGTGGAGGAGCAACGCGTCAACGCGGTGGTGGATTTGGTATCGCCCCCAGCACACTGGAAGCCACTGGGCGACGGC
>JBIKZP010000424.1:0-2958 GCA_044354655.1 Rhodoferax sp.
CCACGGCAGGCACTGCCGAAACTGCCAAAAGTCTCGATATAGCGGTTTCGTCAGTTTTGGCAGTACCACCCTGTCCCTTTTGTGAAATCGCCGCCTTGGCGCGCTCCGCCCAGGAAATCATTTCGCCACCTTCTTGATTTGCGGGTTGACGTAAAAGCGGACTGTCGGGCGACCCAGATTGATGCCGTCCTGACTTTGCACATGGCCGTTTTCCTCCAAGATGGCCAGCGCGGTTTCTGCTTGCATGGCGGTGGTGATGCCTGACCATTGCTTGCGCACCATGTCGCGCACCGTGAAACCGTCGTCTAACTTGCCCTCGGCCAGTCTGCGGCTGACCATGCGGGCGGTGGTTACTTTGGCAGCTTCCACCAGCCCATAGATGCGACGTGCATGGCCGGTGAGGTAATCGCACCATGCGGCTGCACGCAATGCACTGGTGGACGTGACCGGGCCAATGGAGCCTTCTGCCAAGTGCAGGATCAGCGCGATGGAGCAGAACAGTTTTTCAAACTTGCCGAAGTGCTGTTGCATCAAAGGGCTTTGTTCATTGGCGATGTGCACCGTGTGCAGTTCGGTACACCACTCGACAAAGATGTCTTGTGCTGCGTCGTCAAAGTAGAAGTGGGGTAGCTTCACAAAGTCGTCATTCGGTGCTGCGCCGTCCTGCACAGGGTCGAACACTGCCAGCCGGTCAAACAGATCACGCACGGCCTCACGCGCGCCCTTGACGGGGTAGCGGTCGCGCCATTCCCAGGGGACTGCGTTGGGGTACACCATCACCTGAAACCGCTGAATGCGGCCATCGTTGTCCAGTGAGGTGGTGATACCGGCGAGGTAGCGCTCCAGCAATTCCGGCTGGATGCCACCGAAAACCGAAATACACAGGTTTTTGATATGCAGGCTGCCGCGCCCGATGCGGTCAATGTTGAAGCTGGCGGTGCCGTTCCAGCCCTCCAGATAGAACGCCTTGTCGCCTTCTTTGCCTTCTTTCTCCCAAGAGGCAAGCAGGCCGATCAACTCGTCCCGGTAGACAAGCATTCCCTGCGGGTTGTGCACCAACAAGTCGCCCAGCTTTTCCACAGTGGAGTCGTTGGATTTGAAGCGCCGTTCCTTGGGTTCTTCCGGGGCTTGCAGGTCTTGCAAGTCCGCAATGGCGGCGTTCATTTTGAGGTGATCGACTTTGCCGCCTGCGGCCTTTTTCATGCTGGCTTTGACGGCTGACTGGTGCGCCTCAAAGGCCGCAGTTTCGGCCGCGAAAATCTTCTTGGCATCCTCCCGTTTTTCGGCTTCTTTGGCCTCTAGGCGATCAAGAAACCGCGTCACCGTGCCCAAGGCTGGCGACTTCTTGGACGACGGGTCACCGACGATGCCACCAAACAGATTCGGGGTGACGATCCAGTCGTCTCGGCGTTTGGGCTTGATACCGCAGCGCGCACCAATGACCGAGCCCAGGCAGACAATCAGCGCCGCAGCAATGTAGTCCGGCGAGCAAGGCATCCGGTCAGCCTCGTCCAGCACAAAGTCGGCTAGCGCTGCAGGCAACAATGTCTTCGCGTCGAAGGGTGGGGCAAGAGGAAGATCGGTTTTGATCTCCTTCGGCTCCGGCCATGCGTTTAATTGGCCCGTAGCGATCGTGGAATTTTCAGTAGCTGCTATAGCTACTGAATTGATGGCGGAATCAATGCATTGTTTGACCGCGTCTGGCCCCGCGAATTGATGCAGGTCGTTGAAGTCGGTCATGTTACTCATGCTGTGACCGCCTTCAACACCGGTACGGCCAGCGTGGCACCTGTTGCCTGCGCCGCTGCCGCGGCTTTGGTCATGCCAGGGTTGCCGGGCGTCTGGCGGTCGTCGTCGGCGGCGATGATAATTTTGAGAGCCGGGTACTTGATGCGAAGAGCCGCAGCGACCGCCTCAAGATTGCCCGCATTGAATGCGATTGCGACCGCGTGACCCGTGCATTCATGAATGCTTGCGCCGGTTGCGTATCCTTCGCAAATGATCAGCGCACCCTTGGGCTTACCAATGCCGAAGTAACAGCCTTTGACTCTGCCACCCGACATAAACATCTTGGTGCCATCTGGCGCGATGGTTTGCAAGCTGTGCAATGTGCCTGCCGTGTCGCGCATCGGGATCAACAGTTTGTCGCCTTCAATCTTTGTGCCAGAGTGCTGGATACCTTTGCGAGTCAGGTAGTCGTGTTGGATGCAGTGTGTTGCCGCTGTCCAGCGTTTGAGGGCGTTGGCTGCCGCCAATTGTTGGCGCTGTGCCAGATCATCTTCGCGCTGGCGCTGCATGGTCTTGATGCGTTCTCGGTGTTCCATTTTTTCGACCTCGGTCATGGCTGTGTCCGACTTGCTGCACCAGTTTTGAGTAAACCCTTCGCGCCAGTCCCCAAACGCCCCTGCGGTGATGCCGTCTGTGTGCAGCATGTACCAGCCATTTTTATGACTGCGTTTGCCATTGGTGCTGAACCGGTGGATGACGCCGTCGTCAATTATTTCGGTCGGCGGTGTCAGTCCCGCCGTCGCAATGGCTTGCCTGAATTGCTCGATCGGGTTGTTCATGCTTGTGCTACCTTTGGGCCTGCTGGGGTCAATTAGGAGGCGGCCCGTTTGGCTTGAGCGGTACTGGTCAGGCGGCCATTGGCGTTCATCCATGCATCAACATCGGACTGAAAGTAAAAGATGCGACCGCGTTTGATGAACTTTGGGCCGTTGCCGTTGCAGCGCATCATGGCCAAAGTCTTGTCAGAAAGGCCGGTGTACTTCGAGGTATTGCACGTATCCATGCGCCCATCCGGGTAAGTGACTACTTCAATTGATTTGATTTCTGTGCGGGTCATGTAGATTCCTTTGTGTGTTCTAAGACAGCACGATAATAATAAAGCAACACATGGATTGTCAAAGAACCGATGTGATGATAGAATTATTCGGAAGGTAATAGAACCTTTGAACG
>JBIKZP010000425.1:0-2953 GCA_044354655.1 Rhodoferax sp.
AGTGATGGACAGTTTGATGCCGACGGCGGTGGCAGTAATTTTGTGGTCGCAGGTGACATTTATAGAGGGCGTAACAAGCTAGACAGTTGGAGCCTGTACAGCCACAACCAGATCAGTAGCGACTGGCGCAGTGAGGTGACCTACAGCGAGGCCCGTGAACGGGCCATTTATGACGCCACCTTAACAAGCTCGCCGTACTCAAGTGATGCCACGACCCGGAGCCAAACCCTCAACATCACACAAGTTCTCGCCGTGGGTGCTTGGCTGATCACGGCTGGCGCCGAGCGTCAAAATCAAGCCATTGATGCAACTGACAACTACGCTACAGATCTGAACCGTCAACGCGGCATAAACGCTGTATTTGCCGGCATATCAGGCAACCTGGGGCTTAACTCCCTGCAAGTGAATATGCGACACGATGTCGTCGAAGGCATGGACAGCAAATCAACTGGCTATGTCGCCTATGGTTATCAAATCACGCCGGCTGTTAAATTGATTGCTAGTTTGTCCACGTCATTCAACCTACCGCCTTTGGGTTATCTGTATGACCTGAACTCTGGCAATCCAGACCTGAAGCCTGAAACTGCTCGTTCGAAAGAAGTTGGCGTTCAGTGGGCGCAAGACAAGCAAGTGCTGCGGGCTACTTACTTTGACACCCGGGTCATCAACCAGTTGCAGTACAACTTTGATACTTGGCGTTTCGACAACATCAGCAGTGCCTCCAACCAAGGCCTAGAGGTGAGCTACAGCGGCAACCTATACGGTGCGGACATGCGTGCCAGCCTGACGCTGCAAGACCCAGTGAACGAATCCACCGGCGAGCAGTTGGTGCGGCGTGCCCGTACCATGGCATCCCTTGGCGCTTCAATGCCTTGGGGCTCTTGGGCCTTGGGCGGTGACCTGCGATACACCGGTGCTCGGCCTGATACATCTTCTAACCCAGATCTGGCAGCTTATGTGGTGGCTAACCTAACCGCCCGTTACGCCTTGTCGCCGCAGATTGCCATCACCGGTCGGATTGAAAACGTGCTGGACCAACAGTACCAGACCGCTTATGGCTACAACCAATCGGGTCGTGCGGTTTATATTGGAGCGGTCTGGTCGCCGAAGTAAGCTACAGGGCTATGTCCACACCACCGGTTGATCTCTTGTCCATTCCAGCCAAAGCTGACACGGCCAGTTGGGGCCCCCAACGCATCGTCTGCCTCACCGAGGAAACCACCGAGTGGTTGTACTTGTTGGGGCAGGAGTCGCGCATTGTGGGCATCTCGGGGTATACCGTGCGCCCGGCTCGGGCTCGGGCAGAAAAGCCAAAAGTGAGTGCTTTTTTAAGCGCCAAGATCGACAAGATTTTGGCGCTTGAACCCGACTGTGTTTTTGGATTTTCTGACCTGCAGGCCGACATTGCGGCAGCTTTGATTCGCCATGGCATACAGGTCACGGTGTTTAACCAGCGTAGTGTGGCCGAGATTTTTTCCATGTTGTACCAGGTGGCCGCCATGGTGGGGCAAGCCGAGCAAGGCCTAGCTTTGCTCGCTGACCTGCAGCGCCAACTGGACGCCACGGTCAAGGCAGCGACCCAACTTAAGCGCCGCCCACGGGTTTACTTTGAAGAGTGGGATACGCCCCCCATCAGCGCCATTCGCTGGGTGTCAGAACTCATAGGCCTTGCCGGCGGTGATGATTGCTTTCCTGAGCTTGCGCGCATGCCGCTTGGCAAAGACCGCATCATTGCCGACGAGCAGGAGATTGTTCGACGCAACCCCGACCTCATCATCGGGTCCTGGTGTGGCAAGAAATTCCGACCAGAAAAAGTGGCTGCACGTGCTGGTTGGTCGCAGGTCAACGCCGTTAAAAACGGACAAATTTTCGAGATCAAGTCACCTGATATTCTGCAGCCCGGCCCTGCTGCCCTAACGGATGGCCTGGCACAGTTACACCGCCTCATCCTGGCCTGGAGTGCGCAGCATGGCTGAGGCGCTGACCTGTGCCACCAGCGAACTTATTCTGGGGGGGCAGAAAAGTGGCAAATCGCGCCGGGCGGAAGCCCTGGCCAGCGTCTGGCTGGCAGCCCATAGCAGTCATCGCGCTATTTTGCTGGCCACTGGGGAGCCTGGCGACGAAGAAATGCGACAGCGCATTGCGCGCCACCAAGCGGACCGCGCCCTGCGCGTGCCTCGTCTTCAAACACTGGAAGTGCCGCTCAACCTGGCGCAAGCTATAGCGCAACACACCCAACCCGACACGCTGCTGGTGGTGGACTGTCTGACCCTTTGGCTGACCAACCTGCTGATGCCCCTGGTCCCTGAACAACATGCCGCGAATACTACCCACCAACTGCCCATGACGGCCGTACCCGAGCTGACGTTGGCCATCACCCAAGCCCGCGGCCCGGTGGTATTGGTAGGCAACGAGATTGGCCTGGGCGTCATTCCAATGGGGGCCGAGGTTCGCGCATTTGTTGACTCGCTCGGTGTACTCAACCAACAGGTCGCCGCAAGTTGCCAGCGTGTCACACTCATGGCTGCTGGCTTGGCTCTGACCTTGAAAGATGCGCAATGACCTGTTTCAGTGCAATGTCTTATTTAATTCGCCTGGCAATCATCCAAGGCCGTTTCTTTCTGCTAGCCGCTGGGCTGCTCAGCGGCATGGCAGCCCATGCTTTCGTGCTCACCGACGAGCGCGGTCAACGGGTGGACTTTGCCCAGCCACCACAGCGAATCGTGAGCCTCTTGCCCTCCTTGACCGAGATGGTGTGTGACCTGGGTCAGTGCCAGCGACTGGTCGGCGTTGACCGTTATTCCAACTTTCCCGCACAGGTCAAACGCCTGGCGCAGGTAGGTGGCGGGCTGGACCCGCAGATTGAAGCCATCGTGGCGCTCAAGCCCGATGTGGTGCTGCTGGCTACCTCGTCGCCCGCCATTGCACGCTTGGAGTCCCTGGGGCTCAAGGT
>JBIKZP010000426.1:0-2949 GCA_044354655.1 Rhodoferax sp.
CTGCAACTCGCGGCTTTGCCGCCCTTGTCCCTTTACGTACATCTGCCCTGGTGCCTGAAAAAATGTCCGTATTGCGATTTCAACTCCCATGAAATAGGCCGTGCTGAACTGCCCGAGCAGCATTACCTCGACGCCGTGGTGGCCGATTTGGAGGCTGCTTTGCCGCTGATCTGGGGGCGCACCGTGCACAGCATCTTTATCGGCGGTGGTACGCCCAGTCTGTTCTCGCCGGCTGCCATTGACCGCCTGCTCGGCGACATTCGCGCCCGCTTGCGCCTGGAGCCGCAGTGTGAAATTACCCTGGAGGCCAACCCGGGCACCTTTGAGAAAGACCGCTTTCGCGCCTTTCGTTCCGCCGGCATTACCCGCCTGTCTATTGGTGTACAAAGTTTCAACGACCAGTACCTCACGGCCCTGGGGCGCGTCCATGACCGGGCGCAGGCCTTGGCTGCCGTGGAAGAAGCCGCGCAGGCCTTTGACACCTTCAACCTCGACATCATGTACGCGCTACCGGGACAAACGCTCAGCGATCTGAAGCAGGACATGCGCACCGCCTTGGCCTTGGCGCCGCCCCACATCTCTATTTACCACCTGACGATTGAGCCCAACACCTATTTCGCCAAGTTTCCACCGGTGATTCCAGAAGAAGACACCGCTTACGACATGCTGGATCTGATCACCGACATGACCGGAGAGGCCGGGCTGCACCGCTACGAGGTGTCGGCTTACGCCAAGCAGGGTCATCGCTGTTTTCACAACCTCAACTACTGGCAGTTTGGCGACTATTTGGGTTTGGGCGCCGGTGCCCACAGCAAACTTAGCTTTGCCCATCGCGTGGTGCGTCAGGTGCGTTTTCGCGATCCCAAGCTGTACATGGAAAAAGCCCTGGCGGGTTACGCTGTGGCGCAGGAAGAAGAAGTAAGCCACACCGACTTGCCGTTTGAATTCATGCTCAATGCCCTGCGCCTGAAAGATGGTTTTGCCTTGCAGCAATTTGGCGAACGTACCGGGCTTGCCATCACCGCAATTCAACAGGCCTTGGAAGCGGCCGAGAAAAAAGGTTTGTTGGAGCGGGACTTTGCCCGTATCAAACCCAGCCAGCGCGGGTTTGATTTTTTAAACGACCTGCAAGCTTTATTTTTGCCTGCAAAGCCCTGAAAATTACAACGGTCCTTCGAAGATGATTTTCCAGGCGTCTGGCTCCTTGAGCCAGTACTGCCGCAAGCGCGGCACTTCTTTGAGGTGCGATTTGCCGGGGTCGGCCAAGGTCACCACCATGGTCTCATCATCGTCATGCCAGCTCAGCAGAGACTGAATTTCGGGGCTGGCCATAGCGCGTGACTTGCGGGGCCGCTCACTCATTTGTGGCCACCACTGTTCAAGGCTTTTTCCGTCGCGCTGAAAGCGGGGGCTGTAGAAAGATCGCAGGGTTTTCAGGTCCAGAGACTGCTTGGCTTTGGCCCAGGCATCAAAGGTTTTCATGAAGCCCTCACGCGCCTGAACCAGCTGCCCACTGGGCACCCATTCCAGCCGGTCTGCGATCACCACCGGCGTGCCCTTGATACCGGGCAAACGCATCATTCGTTCAATCTCCGGATTGGCCAACACCACGCAGCCATCGGTAGCCAGTGGCGCTCTGGAGAACTGGGCTTGCGGCGTGCCGTGCAGCCAGATGCCACTGCCCGTTTTCCCGCGCAGGGCGTCCAGGGCGTTGGGGTAATTAAGGGTCAATGCGCCGGAGCCGTAAAGGTCTGGCATATTTTTGCCGGGCAGGGTTTGACCAATGAAGTAAATGCCCAGTGGCGTGCGCTTGTCCCCCGCATTTTTCTTGCCCACGCCTTGGTTCCCCACAGACACGTAGGTGTCAAACATGAGCTCTAGTTGGGGCACCCGTGAACTGTCCTTGCTGTCTTTGCCGGTACTGCGGTTCACAAACCAGTACAGGCGAGAGCGCGAAGTGTCCACGGCAATCGCGTAAGGTTGGGCATTGGACAAGGCCATTAAATTCAGCGGCACCAGGCCCTTGCGTGACTGTGCCGTGGCATCGGGCAGGCGCAGCTTCGATTCGAGCAACAACTCTTCCAACCGGGCCGATGTCTCGTCCTTGTTGCCACCCACTACATCGGTGGGGTACAAAGGCTCGGGTAAGCCGACACTCAGCAAATCGGCATACAGCAGATGCCCGAGCTGAAAATTAGGGTACTCGCGCGTCAGTCGCAAGGCCTGAGCCATGGCACTCTGGCGGTCTCCCTGATTAAGCAGCGCATAAACCTTGCGCAACTGCTCTTCAGCGGTGTGTGAATTGACCTCAAACGCTGCAGCTGATTTGCCGCTTGTTGCCTCAAAGCCCAGGCGCCATGAAGGCTTGCTGGTTATGGCTGGGCTGGATTGCGCAACAAGTTCTGCGTTTGGGGGTGAAGCGAGTCTGGAACCTGCCACGCCCCCCACAACCAAAACAGCAGCGAACACTGCCAAACCAGCGACTTGACGAGAACTCAGCCCCACAATGACCGAAAGTCGGTCGCTGAGGTCTCTGAAGTAAAAAAATTTCAATTCAGCTTCTCGCGTGCAATCTGCCAACGGTCACCTTGTTTGATCAAAAACAGGGTCTTGCCGCTCAAGGTATTGATATTGTCTGACTCATATTTTTGCTTGAACGAGGCGGTTGCCTGGTTGCCCTTGGTCTCAATTTTTAAGTCCAGCAGTTTGACCCGAATGTATTTTCGGCCTGCAATACGCACCCGGCGTTCAGCTTCCCATTCTTTGCGAGACAAGCCCTTGGGGGTGTCAAAACTGGCACTGTAAGCCCCAAGGTATTGGTCTACATTTTTATTGCTCCACCCTTGCGCCCAGGCTTGCAAGGCAGCTTCAATGGCACGGGTATCAGCTTTTTCTGCGGTGGCTACGCGGGCGGTGGGCTCAGGCTTGGCCAGAGGCGCCGGTGCTTTA
>JBIKZP010000427.1:0-2945 GCA_044354655.1 Rhodoferax sp.
TTGGTAGGTGCAGGTTTTGAGGAACTTGCCCACCCACAGGCCCCCGGTGTAGCGGGCGTTCTTGTTGGTAGGCAGGGTGTGGTTGGTGCCAATGACCTTGTCGCCAAAGCTGACATTGGTGCGGGGGCCGAGGAACAGCGCGCCGTAGTTGGTCATGCCTTTCAAAAAGACATCGGGGTCGCGCGTCATGACCTGCACGTGCTCAGAGGCAATCTCGTCGGCCTTGGCCAGCATTTCGGCTTCGGTATCACACACGATCACTTCGCCATAGACCTCCCAGGCCTTGGCAGCAATGCCTGCGGTTGGCAAAATGGCCAGTTGGCGAGTGACCTCGGCCATGGTGTCAAGGGCTAACTTTTCAGAGGTGGTTAGCAATATCGCTGGCGAGGTGGTGCCATGCTCGGCCTGTCCCAGCAGGTCAACCGCACACATTTCACCGTCCACCGACTCATCGGCAATGATGAGGGTCTCGGTGGGGCCGGCAAACAGGTCAATGCCGACGCGACCAAACAACTGGCGCTTGGCTTCGGCCACGTACATATTGCCTGGACCTACCAGCATGTCCACTGCGGCCACCGACTCGGTGCCAATGGCCATGGCGGCCACCGCCTGCACCCCGCCGAGCACCAGAATTTGATCGGCACCCGCAAAATGCATGGCCGCCACAATGGCGGGATGGGGCGCACCCTGGTAGGGCGGCGCGGTGGACACCACGCGCTTCACACCAGCCACCTTGGCCGTCAGCACACTCATGTGGGCCGAGGCAATCAAAGGGTATTTACCGCCAGGCACATAGCAACCTGCCGCGTTGACCGGAATATGCCGGTGCCCCAGGATCACGCCGGGCAGCGTTTCTACTTCAACGTCACGCATGCTGTCGCGCTGCACTTGGGCAAAGTTGCGAATTTGCGTCTGGGCGAAGTGAATGTCTTCGATTTCACGCGCCGACAACTTGCCGATGGCCGCTTTGATTTCATCTTGAGACAGCACAAAACTGGCGGGGTCCCAGCCGTCAAATTGGCGACTGAACGCGCGCACCGCCTCATCACCACGCTGCTCAATGTCTTTGAGAATACCCTCTACGGTGGCCCGCACCTGGGCGTCGTCCTGCGCACGACCTTGTGCATCCTTGCCTCTTTTGAGATAGCGAATCATTAGCGGAAAACTCCCGGGTAAAAAACGTTGAATTGTATTTGCATACGTATGCAATGTACGACATATGTGTCATTTTGTAGATAGGTACTTACCCGCACAGCGTGCCTCATGCTGTCGCGCCCCGACATTGGTTTTGTACCCGGGCCAGCACATCAATATCCATTTGCAGCAGCACGTTGATGAGGTCTATGGGCACCCAGTTTTCGCGAATCAGCCCTTGGTCGGCGGCATAAAAATCCATGACCCGCATGGTGATGGCGCGCCCGGTAGGCGGCAGGCCCAGCCAACCACCGCCCTGGTGCATCATGTGCCGGCTCGGCCAGCCGCCGGTGGCCGAGAAACGGCCGTCGCCAATGCGCACGTAATGGCTGCCCCCGTGCTGACCCATGCCCGGCGGCTGCGGCTGCTTGGGATCGCGCGGGAAGGCGGTGCGAAAGGGCAGCTGGTGCACATCGACAAAGCCCGCCAGTTCGCGCGCGGTGCCAATGCCACTGGGGCCGTACCACATCATTTTGGGATGCCAAAATTCAATTTGAGGCATCTCCAGCAAACCCTGACGCCCCAGATTGCGGGTGTCGTCGTAAGCGCCCAGAGACGCTTGCATGGCCAGGGTCAGCGCCAGGCTGGCGGCAGACTCAGCCGCGTCTTGGGGGGCCAGCAACAGGCCGTCTGCCGAGTGGGGGCCGGGCCACATGGCCTCCACGCCCCGACTGGGCGTCAGCGGCCAAAAGCCCGCCTGGCGAATGAAGTCCAGGACATCAAACAGCACGGTGCTTTGAATGATCTTGCCGTCTTGCAACTGATGGAACTCACCATAGCGCAGGTAAATCACCTGCCCGGTGGCTGGCAGCCCAATCCAGTCGCGCTTGAAACTGCCCGCCAACTGGCCAACAGCGCCCACATAGGTGCGCCCCTCGTATTCGCCACCCATCAGAATGTTGTCGCGCCGCTCCAGGTCTGGAAACGCATGGATCAGCGGCGCCCACACCGCCGCCTTGATGGCGGCCACGCCCTTGAGCTCGTTGAAGGGGTGCGATCCGCGCCATTGCGCCTCTGGGTGGTAAGCCCGAGCCAAGTGGTCGTCGAGTGAAGTTGGCGTGGATTGGGCCAAGGCATTCATCAAGGAGCTGACCAGCCGCTTGTGGGTCAAATTCTGCGCGTCAGGGGTCATGGGCCAAAGTTCCTTCGTGCGGGGTTCAGATGCAATACACACCCGGACTGATCCGGGAAGCGGCCATTCTAGCCACAATGCATACGCATGCAATTCAATTTTTAAAGGCCCGGCTGAATGACCAGGAATAACCTGTAATAGCCCGGAAAATGGCGCCGCGCCCGATCAGGCTAGACCGGCCAGACCACCCCGTTGTCGTTGAGGATGGCATCCAGCGGCAGATCGTGCGCTTCAGGTTCGAAGTCGGGCACGTAGTTTTCTGCAAAGCCCAGCCCCACGGTGATGGGGCGTGGCTCCAGCGTGGCGAGCATACGGTCGTAAAAACCGCCGCCGTAGCCCAGGCGGTAACCGCCCGGCGCGTAACCCACGCAGGCCACAAACAAGAGCGTGGGCACAATCACCTCGGTGTCCTTGGGTTTGGGAATGCCGTAGGCGTCTTCTTCCATGGGGCAGCCCGGGTACCAGGCATGAAAAATCATGGTTTTATGGACTTTGTCCACCACTGGCAGGCCAATGCGCCGGGGCTGGGGCTGGTCAATCAGCTCGCCGTCTTCTTTCCAGCGGTGCAGGGCGGGCAGCGGGTCAAACTCGCCCTTGATAGGCCAATAGGCGCCAATGA
>JBIKZP010000429.1:0-2944 GCA_044354655.1 Rhodoferax sp.
GCCTTTAGTGTTCACCACAGAGACGCCTTTGACCTCAACCTTGAACATCAATTCCACTGCGGCCTTGATTTCATATTTGGTAGCGTCCTGCAGCACCTTGAAGGTCACTGCATTGCTCTTTTCAGCAACCATCGTGGCTTTTTCAGACACGATGGGCGCAACGAGCACTTGCATCAAACGACCTTCGTCATGTTTGACAGTATTGGGACCGTGGCTCATGCGAACATCTCCTTGAGTTTGTCCATGGCGGCCTTGGTGACCAGCACTTTGCGGTAGTGAACCAGCGACACCGGATCGGCATAACGCGGCTCAACCACCAACACATTGACCAGATTACGGGAGGCGAGGTACAGGTTTTCGTCGACTTCGTCGGCAATCACCAACACGGATTCCAGATTCATGGCCTTGAACTTTGCCGCCAGCGGCTTGGTTTTAGGCGAGTCCACCTTCATCGACTCAACCACAGCCAGGCGACCTTCACGGGCTAACTGCGACAAGATGGAGGCCATGCCAGCACGGTACATCTTCTTGTTGATTTTTTGCGTGAAGTTTTCATCAGGCATGTTCGGGAAAATCCGACCGCCTCCGCGCCACAGTGGCGAAGAAGTCATACCCGCGCGAGCACGACCGGTGCCCTTTTGTTTGAATGGCTTCTTGGTGGAGTGGTGAACTTGTTCGCGATCTTTCTGGGCGCGGGTGCCTTGACGGGCATTGGCCTGGAAAGCAACCACAACCTGGTGAACCAGATCTTCGTTGTAAGCGCGACCAAACACGGTCTCAGGCGCTTCAAACTTGGAAGTGGCCTGGCCTTGATCGTTCAGGAGTTCGAGCTGCATCAGTTCGCTCCTTTCGCATCAGTATTTTTAACTTTGACCTTGACGGCCGGACGAACAGTGACAAATCCGCCAGCAGAGCCAGGAACCGCACCTTTGATCATCAGCAGTTGACGGGCTTCGTCAATCCGGATCACGTCCAGGTTTTGTGTGGTGACGGTGTCGTCGCCCAAATGACCTGTCATGCGCTTACCGGGGAAAACGCGACCTGGATCTTGAGCCATACCAATGGAGCCAGGGACATTGTGCGAACGGCTGTTACCGTGCGATGCCCGCTGTGAACTCATGTGGTGGCGTTTGATCGTGCCAGCAAAACCTTTACCGATGGTCGTGCCCTGCACGTCCACTTTTTGTCCCACTGCAAACACAGCCGAGACCGGCACAGTAGCACCAGCAGCATATTGCGCGGCGACATCTGCGGTTAAGCGGAATTCTTGAATGATTTCACCGGCTTCAACACCTGCCTTGGCAAGGTGACCAGCGGCTGGCTTGGTGACACGCGAAGCTTTGCGTGCGCCAAACGTCACCTGCAAGGCAACGTAGCCATCATTCTCTTTGGTTTTGACCTGGGTCACTCGGTTGTTAGACACGTCCACTACCGTGACAGGGATTGCATCCCCCTCGTCGGTAAATAGGCGCATCATGCCCACCTTGCGGCCCAGCAATCCTAAGCGATTGCTAAGACTCATTTTTTTCTCCTTAACTTTCACCGCTGCAACTGCAATTGGCCACAGCGTTTGTATGTGAAAGACAATTAATAAAACCCCACCAGCCCAAACTAGCCAGACCTGTGGAGCCCGCGAGTATAGCCTTATCCCGCCATCAAGGCAAGTAAAGCCAAACTCAACTCTCAGAGGGCTGACATTTACATGCCAGCCCTGTTTTCTTATTGCAGTTTGATTTCGACATCAACACCCGCTGGCAAGTCGAGCTTCATCAAAGCATCAACAGTTTTGTCAGTGGGGTCAACAATATCCATCAAACGCTGATGGGTACGAATTTCAAACTGGTCACGACTCGTTTTGTTTACGTGAGGTGAACGCAGAATGTCAAAGCGTTTCATGCGTGTTGGCAGAGGCACTGGGCCTTTGACAATCGCGCCGGTGCGCTTGGCAGTATCCACAATTTCAGCGGCCGATTGGTCGATCAATTTGTAGTCAAACGCCTTCAGGCGGATGCGAATTTTTTGTTTGGTAGCCATGCTAATTCCTTCTTGTTTTCAGAATTACGCAATGATCTTGGCGACCACACCGGCACCCACCGTCTTGCCACCTTCACGGATAGCAAAACGCAGGCCTTCTTCCATCGCGATCGGGTTGATCAACTTGACAGTGATCGACACGTTATCACCAGGCATCACCATCTCTTTGCCTTCTGGCAACTCGATCGCACCCGTCACGTCCGTGGTACGGAAGTAGAACTGGGGACGGTAGTTGTTGAAGAACGGTGTATGGCGTCCACCTTCGTCTTTGGACAAGACATAGATCTCGCCGGTGAAGTGGGTGTGGGGCTTGATGGAGCCGGGCTTGCACAGCACTTGGCCGCGCTGCACGTCTTCACGCTTGGTGCCGCGCAACAAGATGCCGACGTTGTCGCCTGCTTGACCTTGGTCGAGCAGTTTGCGGAACATTTCAACACCCGTGCAGATGGTTTTTTGTGTATCAGAGATACCGACGATTTCGATTTCTTCGCCGACTTTGACGATACCGCGCTCAATACGGCCGGTCACCACGGTGCCACGTCCAGAGATCGAGAACACGTCTTCCACGGGCATCAGGAAGGCGCCGTCAATCGCACGCTCTGGCAGAGGAATGTAGGTGTCAAGCGCGTCAGCCAGTTTCATGATGGCTTCTTCTCCCAGGGGGCCTTTGTCACCTTCCATGGCGAGCTTGGCGCTGCCGTGGATGATGGGGGTGGCGTCGCCAGGGAAGTCATATTTGTCCAGGAGTTCGCGAACTTCCATTTCAACGAGTTCGAGCAGTTCGGCATCATCCACCATGTCGCATTTGTTCAGGAACACGATGATGTATGGCACGCCAACCTGGCGAGCCAACAAGATGTGCTCGCGGGTCTGAGGCATAGGGCCGTCAGCAGCGGAACAAACCAAAATA
>JBIKZP010000003.1:0-30390 GCA_044354655.1 Rhodoferax sp.
CCGCAGGATTCACTCGACATTGGGCTACGTCAGCCCAATGAAGTTTGAGCAAAGCTGGCTGGCGGCACAGCTGAGGAAAGCCGCATAATTTGATGGCTAAGGGGTACGTCAAACAGGGGCAGGTTCAGTTCTGAATGCTAAGAACTAAAAACGGTGTGACTGCTTTCAAAGCATCTCGGCTACCAATTTTCCACGAACTAATATTTTTTAGGGGGGTACCAACCAATGACTACTAGACGCAAATTACCAGCAAACCTGCACATCGTAGAAGCGCGGCGGCCGACACAGAGCGAACAGGTCACTATTTCACTTGGACCGTCAAAATGGCTAACCGCCCCAGCCGCTTGGAGTCGGGACGAGTTTGTGGCCGAAGTTGAACAAGCTATGCGCGAGTCGCACGGCGAGGGATTAGAACTCGACCGCTTTCTACTTGCTCTACTGGCATCCCAAGCTGAAATTTACGTACAGTGCTGGTGTGATATTCAGGAGAAAGGATTGACCACAACCTATAACGCCGGACAGACGCCCGGCAAAAATCCAAGCGTTGCAATCGCTGACCGTGCCTTGAGACAGTTGGTGAACCTGCTGGACGAATTAGGTGTAACACCAAATCTTCGGCGTCCCAGCAAACCTAAGGGACAATATGCCAAATTGCTCGCGGGGCCTTAGTCAGTGGTCTGGTCTAAGTCTGGAACCCCAATCGAACCAGTAATTGGGGATCATTTCTGTAAACTGATTCTAAAATTTTATCGACGATAAAAGTATTTTTAACGAGTCAGTCAGAAGTTTTAAAGTTGAACTCTACGAGGAGAAGTATCTTGATTCAAGAAATGATGGATTGTCCAAATTGTCGTAAGCGAACTATGCACGTTCGGCCGTCGACTTCACATTTATTCCATCTGATTTTTTCCATTTTTACTCTTGGCCTTTGGCTTCCAGTTTGGTTCATCATGGGACAGAGAAACCAGATTAAAGATCAATGCACTGAATGTGGTGGAGAGGTTGGGTGGTTTGGAGGTTCACGCGGTGGAAATAAATCATCTACGCCAACCCCCGAGACACACGTCAAATGCCCAGATTGCCGTGAATTGGTGCTTAAAGATGCTCGTGTATGCAAGCACTGCCATTGCAAGCTCATTCCCATTTGAATATTCACGCATCAACTCGCGATTTGGCGGGGGTTGTGCAGATCATCCCTAGATTGACGAAAAAAACCGGGGAATAAAACGGGGAACATAAAATTCATTCAAGGTAATAACCAAGCATTAATAAGGGTTTCAAGCCATCTTTCAATTGCCGCCAGCCCACCAATACCTTAAAAGCCAACCCTAACCGGTTGGTTTTTTTTGCCTACTACCGCGTGTTTACGCGGGTTCCTGCGGGTTCTTGCGGACTGCGGAGAGAGCCATTTCTGCCACCAACCGGCAGGTTTTACTCTCCGTTTGCGTATTCTCTCTCCGACCTGCACCACCCAGCGCAGGCCGAAGTCCGGAAGGCATGCTCCTCCGACATCCCCCCATTTTCAGTAGCACTGGGCTTTGGAATCCAGAGTTAGTTGCTACTTAAATCCGGGGGGGCGTCGGGCCGTCCTCGGTTAGGACAGTCTTTCCAGAGGCGCCATTGCGGTGGTTCTTAGCAGAAAGGGGCTTGTCTGCACCGGCGGCATAACCTAGGTGATGTGTGAGTTCGGCGCCTAAGACGCGCTCAATCAGTGCCTTCTTGAACGCCATGGAGGCGGCGTTAACCGCCTCAGCGCTCATGGGGACATTTACTAACTGATCAATGAGTTCTTTGGGGATCGCGGGCAGCACCTGCGCTGTCTTGGGTTTGCGTGTCTTGATTGGCATGTGTGTTCCTGCGTGACATGGTGTGCCTCACACACAAAATTTCTGACGGGCTCCCTTCTTTGCAAATCATTTAATGGAGTCCTTGGACTCAACACCCAGATAAGCACGAACCATAAGGCTTTGGCTAACTTCGTTGGCCAGACCAGTAAATACCACTTGCCCTTTAGATAAAACACAAACGCGATCAGCGACCGATAAAGCAATGCGGCTTTGCTCAGCCAAAATAACTGCAACGTTTGCGAAGACTTCTGCCCGACGGGCAAAAAATTCATAGATGACCTCGGTCAGGAGCGGCGATAGCCCCATGCTTGGCTCATCCAGAAGCAATGCCACAGGTCTTGCGATCAATGCACGTCCGATGGCCAACATCTGTTGCTCGCCGCCACTGAGCAGTCCACTTGCAACATCCCGCCTCCGAGCAATGTTAGGGAACATGGAAAAAACACGATCAATTTCGGCATTCAGTTCTTTTGCAGGGCATCGCTTGGAGGCAAGGCCTGCCAATTGCAAATTCTCCAGAACCGTCAATGGCGCCACCACTTGCCGACCTTCTGGAACCTGAAGTAAGCCCAAACGCGCAATTTGATCAGGCCTAAGGCCACTAACCTGCTGTCCGCAAAGTTTTACCTGCCCGCTTTGCATGGGCAAAAGACCACTCACAGCTCGCAGAGTTGTTGTTTTCCCGGCGCCGTTAGGTCCAAGAAGAGCTACTACCTCGCCAGCATTCACCGACAAGCTAAAGTCAGTCACAGCTCTAACATGCCCATAAGCAACAGACATTTTTTCAATAACAAGCGCTGGTTGTTGATGTGTACTCATCGCTTACCCGCCCCTTGGCCGCCAACATAGGCGCTAATGACTAACTCCTGTTGCAATACGCTGTCTGGGTCTCCAGAAGCAATCACAAGACCAAAATCCAGCACAACCAGTCGGTCGCAGTATTGACTCATCATGGCCACATCATGCTCGACCACAATAATACCCATGCCCTGTGAAAGCAGCGCAGCAATGCGCGCAAAAACATCCTCACGTTCCTGCGGATCCATTCCAGCGGTAGGCTCATCTAGCAACAAAAGCTTTGGCCTGCTAGCAACTGCCCGAGCAATCTCAACTCTACGGCGAAGACCATAAGACAGCTCACCAGCGTACATATCAGCGATATGAGCAAGCCCGTGCTCTTGTAAAACTCGCTCAACCTCGTCAACTCGGCTTGACTGATTCGGCGTGCCGTTTGATTGAAAATATTTCTCGCGACTTGTACTGTGAAGGCCAATAGTTACGTTATCCCGCACACTTAAATCATCGACCAGGCGAATGGTCTGGAAAGTGCGTGCAATACCTGCGCGAGACATGAGGTGCGGAATTCCAAACAAACTCTTAATTGCTTGACCCCGGAGCACGCCCGAACCACCAGTAGGTTTGTAGGCGCCAGATATAACGTTGAGCAAGGTTGTCTTGCCAGAGCCATTGGGCCCAATGACGCCAAGCAGCTCGCCACTAGAACAGGTCAATGAAACGCTTTGTAAAGCAACAATGCCTCCAAAGTGCATGGAGATATCAGATAACTCGATCACCGTCTCGCGGCTTTCGCTAGCCTGGCTTTTTCGTGAAAGCCTGTCAAAGTTTATTGTCGCGTCATCAAGAGCGTTGGGTTGAGCTCCCAAAACTTGACCCCTTGAGGGCTTTCTTCGACGAAGAAAATCATTCACAACACCGATCAGTCCAAACGGTGCGAATGCAACAACTGTAATGATGATCACACCATTCACAATTCCCTGATACTCCCCCACCACAGTGACTACCTGTGAAAGAGTAGACATTAGTATGGTGCCAAGAAGTGCACCACCCACATAGACCATTCCACCCATGACAACATTGGCCAAAGTGTGAGCAAGCAATCCAAAATTGAAAAAACCTGGTTCAACAAAGCCCGTTAGGTGAACATTTAGCGCCCCAGCAAGACCACACAAAAACCCTGCCAATGCCATCAACCCTATCCGATAGACAAACACATTAATACCTTGATGGCTCGCCATGAGTGCGTCCTCGCGAATGGCCACGATGGACAGGCCAAAGCGTGAACGGCGTATCGCAACCAGCAACACCAATACAAGAGCAACTGAACCAACGATCGCCAAATCCGTGGTTGACCGCGGAATTCCAACTCGCCCCTGGGCTGCACCAGTGAGTGGTATGTTGAGCACCGCTGCACTAACAGCCTCACTGAATGCAATGGTGGCAATAGCCAGGTAAATGCCATTGAGACGCCCCAAGACGGCTGCCAATATCAGACCACAAAGTGTGCCAGCGACACAGCCACCCGCCACAGCCAAAAGAAACGGTAAACGAGCATCAAGGGATAAAACGGTTGCAGTGTAGGATCCAATTGCCATCAACCCCATGTGCGGCAAAGCAAAAATTCCTGCATTGAGTAACACATAGATAGCCATTGCCACCAGACTTAGTACCAATGCACTTCGCGCGGCAAACGCGTACACACCAAAAATTTCGAGTATCTGAGCGTTTATTTCCATCGTTGTCTATTCTTTCAAACTCGTTCAAGATCATTTGACGTTTTGAGTAGTCCACTGGGGCGAACGACCAAAAACAGCAATAAGAACAAGAAAACCACCAGATCACGATATGACGTATCGATATAAGCCACAGCATATGTGGATGCCAAACCGATGATCAATCCACCCAGTGCAACACCCATCACACTACCAAATCCACCCACCACCATGGCGGCAATGGCAATGACGAGATATGTGCCACCAAGATGAGAGCTGATCACGTTAAAAGCCATTGCAACCAGAACAGCGGCGACTCCGCCCAATGCTCCGGAAAGGAAGAACAAACCCACACTCACCTTGTCGACATTGGTCCCTAACAAAGCAGCCACATCCCGATTGAAGGCCACAGCCCGCACCTCTCGTCCCCATTCAGTGCGATGAACCAACCAAGCCAGTATCAACATCAAAGAAACAGTCAACACCACGATAGTGAGATCAAGCGTATTAAACTGCAAGGATCCCAATTGGAAGGTCTGAACAGGGTAAGCCTCACGTGGAATTCGCTCAACCATCCCACCCAGAACCTTGGAGGCCACTTCTTCCAGAACCATCAAAGCCCCCAAGCTTGAAATGAATGCAGCCAGTTGTGTGTGTCGCCGCTTAAGAAGCTGTCTAACAAAGAGGAAGTAGGCCATCACGTTGATCAGGCCAGCCAACACAGCCGCTACGGGTAATGCCGCCCACAAAGGTGCGCCAACCCGTGCCGTCAGAAACCAAGCGAAGATTGCACCCCAAGTAAACACGCCCGCATGAGCGACGTGAAAGACTTTAAGATTCGCCAAGACCAGCCCGAAGCCAAGGCCGTACAAACCATAGACGCTACCTAGCACGAGGCCGTTAAGCGTTTGTTGTGCCCAAAACTCCATAGCTGGTCCTTTGTTCCGCTGTGTGATCAGTTACCAACAATATCGCCGTTATCAGCAAAGCGAGATATTGTTCCAGGTGAGATGACATCGCCGCTTGCTGTGAGTGCTAATTCCATGATCCCGTTTTTTGAAACGAGGTCTCCTTTGGATGCAGAGGGTATCGCAGCCTTGAGGTTCTCTCCTGTGATGGGCTTGCCAGCTTTCTCGACATCAACCGCTGCCGCTGCAATGAGCCATGCCACTTGGTAACCCACACCGCTATAGGATGTGGGGACGGCGTTGAATTTTTGTTTGTAGGCCGCCTCGAATGCAGATGAGCGGCTGCCGCCTGGCGCCCAAGCTTGTGGGAAAACCATGCTGCTTGCAGCCTTGCCCGCAATCGTGAAAGTTTGAGGACTGGTGGCAATCGTTCCAGCCAACATGACATTTTGCATTCCCATAGAATTCATTTGCTGGATGATGTTACCTGCTTGCTCCGGCAGAACTGATAAAACCAGCGCATCTATGTTGGCGCTCTTGAGGTTGGTGATGACGGCTGAGAAGTTAGAGTCTTTCATAGTGACATTTTGAGTCGACACATAGGTCACACCAAGACCGTCCAAGGTTGCGGCTGCAAGGGTCGGAAAAGATGGATTGTCAGTGGCCACGATGAGGCCTATGCGTTTTGCACCTTTGGAGATTAAGTGCTTACCTATAGAGCTTGAGGATGTCTTAAGGTCAGCTAAGCGAAAGGCATAGCCACCTTTGTTTTCCAATTGACTGCCCGCACCACTGATGAATGCTATTTTTGCATCGTTGGCCAAGGGCGCAACAGCTTGACCGATCGGGCTTTGGGAGTCGCTTACAACGATGGGGAGTCGACGCTGAGCGAATTGATTGAATGATGTGACAGCCTTGGTTACCACGGAATTGGTATCAAGCACATCGAGGCCGATGGTGGTTTTGGTCGAATTGAGAACGCCCGATCGAGCGATATCGGCCAAGGCTATTTCAAAGCCGTTCTTGAAAGGCACACCGAAAGAAGCCGCAGCGGGACCCGTTAGATTACCGAGCAATCCGACCTTGACCTCGGATGCCCAGGAGGCAAGCGGGATGGCCGCAGCCACGGCGATAACAACACACTTGCGCAGACTTAGGGATGTAAGTTTTGCCACGATAAGGTCTCCTATTGAACATGGGTTAAAGGGAAGCAAGCACAGAAATTCCAGACGAAAAATTACTCAGCGTTGGATCAAATAAATGAACGGAAATATGATTTCAGTCATCGTTGTCAAATGGATTTGGAACGCGAAACGAGTCAACCAACCCCGCTGTCATGTTGGGTGCCATGCGATCGAGCATGTCGACGGTCCAGCCGCCCTCGTGATACAGGGTGGAGACAAATTGAGGTGGTGAGAGCAAAGCCACTTCATCACCACCCACAAAGAAATCTTGCCCATTGATGTTTTCGGCTGCAGGCGTGCAAAGCCAGGTCACAAATGCTGCAATTGAATCGGGAGGTGCCGGACGGTCCCAACCTGCATGCCCGCGCTCACCAATCCAATAACGTCCAAGGGACTGCACAAATGGGCGCCAAATGCCTGCCAAGTTCTTGGCAAACCAATCGCCCCCGCCAGTATTACCCGCCGTAGCTCGGGGACGGATGAGATTGCATCGAATGTTGAAGCGCGCTTGCTCACGGGCAACGCAGCGAGTCAAACCCGCTAAACCCTCTTTTGCTGAGGCATAAGCAGAATTAAAAACCATGCCAAGCCCCGCTTCAGATCCAGTGTTGATGATGACACCCCCGCCACGTTCGCGCATTAGTGGCACACCATACTTGATCATCAAAAACGATGCTTTGAGGTGACTCCCTAAAACCGTGTCCCATTGCTCTTCAGTGAGTTTATGAACGGGGTTGCCGCCGCGTAAACCAGCATTGTTGACGATGATGTCAAGACCACCGAAAGTATTCTTAGCCGCTTCAATAGTCCGTTGAGCACCTTCGGCAGTCATGAGATTTTCTGTAACAGCAATCGCTTTTCCGCCTGCAGCGAGTATCTCTTCGGTCACGAGTGCAGCCAGATCACGACCATGATCGTCCTTGCCGAAATCGCTCACGACCACCATTGCGCCTTCTCGTGCCAAGGCCATTGCCTCACAGCGACCAATGCCACGACCACTGCCTGTGACCACTGCGACCTTACCCTGTAGTCTGCCTTTAACCATGTCAATTTGCCTCCTCGTTTGTTTTCAAAAAAGCCCCGAGAACAACTCACGCCTAAATGATGCATTGCAAATCGCAGTTAGTCAACATTTATGTTGACTGAATGGGTCTGACGGTAGTAAGGTGTTACCCGGGGTGCATGTTCGGCTTAATGGAAAACCTGATTCGCCAGAGCTTGACTAACTCCATTCCCGTCAATTTTTTTCAACGGAGACGTCTATGGTTAAGGAAGAGGATGCAGAATTTCACCCGAGCGATCCAAAGGATTACGACTGGGCGGAGACCCGATTTATTAGTTTTTCAATTCCAGAGGAACAGTTGTTCTGCAACGTTTACGTGCTGGCTCGGCCCAATGTTGGAGCAGTCATCTCTGACGTCTCCATCCAGAAGGGGTTTTCACGCTTTCCCTACGAGATGGCATTCCACGATCCGCAGATGCACCTGCCCTGTCCTCCTTCGTTTCGCAAATTCACCTTGCGCAACGGCCTAAGTGTTGAGGCTGTTCGTCCGCCCTACGAACTCCATTACTCCTATCAGCATAACGGTGGTAATTGCAGTTTTGAATTAGACTTTACCGCGGTCGGTGAACCCTTTGACTGCCACGATCCGAATCAAAATCCACTTCTTGGCGACTCGACCTTCTCAGGACTTGGCGATCAGTGGCTCAATGGTCACTACGATGTCCTGGGACATGTCAAGGGCGAGTTGGTGCTGCGCGGCAAGCGCTATGCCATTGACAGCTATGACGGGGCTGATCACAGCTGGGGCCCTCGCAAGGAAGAAGGCATTCGCGCCATGGGCTGGACTGCGGCGGCCTTTGGCCCGGACTATGGATTGCACACTGTGTTTCATCTGAATCTACAAAATGGAGAAGTGCTTTATGACAAGCTGCGCTTTGGTTATGTTGTCGATGAAGGTAAGACTTACGGGCTGGTGAGTGCCGAATTAACCGCAACTCGAATTGACATGATCGCTGTGAGCAATCACATCCGCGCAGTGGATGTTCGGGGCAAGGTGCATGAGATGCGGGGAACAGCAGTTGCCGGGCATCCCCAGTACGCAATCAACCCAAGCCAGGCGGTGTTCCAAACCCTCTTTCGCTACGAGGTTAATGGCCGTGTTGGATACGGTGAGAGTGCAGACTGCTTTGGTCTGGACTATTTGGCCGAACGCATGTCGGCCCTGGGCCGCTATCGCGGTGGTGTCCCCGCCGTCACCAGCAAATGAGAGGAGTCTCACCGATGGCCGCTACAGACTACTCGATCCTGGATGCTCCAACGCGCGATTTCATTGAACAAATGCAGCTCAAGTATCCAACAGAGCGTGAGACAGACGATCTGCTGGTGCGTAAGCTCGAACGGCGAGCAAACCAGACCCAGGACTACCATGTGCCCAGGCTGTCAGAAATGGAGGAGTGGATCCATGCATTCTTCACAGCCAACCTCGATGCACCCTTTCGCATCTCTCACCCACGCTGGTTAGCTGGCGGCGCATCCAAGTTGCAAATTCTCTTTGAAATTGACTGGGAACAGGCTGGTCAACAGCGCCATGACCGAATGGTTGTGCGAATGGATCCTGCCGAATCACACAATGCGACAAGTCGATTGCGCGAAGCAGAGTTATTGCGTGCATTCAGCGGCATCATTCCTGTTCCTGAGGTCTTCTTTGTTGATGAGCATGCGCGCTGGTTCCCAGAGCCTGCATTGATCTACGCTTTCTCTGAGGGCGTTACCAAGCCGAGTACAACCGCATCGGGAGCAGTAAGCGGACTGGGTATACGTTTTGGACCAGAACTTCGTGCCAAACTCGGTCCACAGTTCGTTGAACATCTAGCTAAAGTTCATTCTTTTCCCATTGAATCTGCTGGCTTTACAACCATGGAGTCACCATCCATTGGTACAACCAAAGCGGCGAAACTGCAGTTAAATCGCGCTAAACGCGTTTGGGAAGAAGATCGCGGAGAGGATTTTCCTTTAATGGACGTGGCCGTGAACTGGTTAACACGCAACTTGCCGGTTTTGGATCAAGTGAGTGTGATCCATGGGGACTATCGAAGCGGCAATTTTTTGTTTGACGAATCGAGCGCTCGCATCACCACATGGTTGGACTGGGAACGAGGTCATCTGGGTGATCGCCACCGCGACTTGGCATGGATTACTCAGGCGATGTTTGGCGACCCTCGGGAAGATAGTCAGGGCTACTACATTTGCGGCCTTTTGAGCGAGCTTGAGTTTCATGAGCGATATCAAGCTTTGTCAGGCCTAGTCATCGATCCTGTGCGCTTGCAGTGGTATTCGGTACTGAATTGCTACCAAGCACTGGTTTCTACTCTAGGCAGTTGCTATCGGGTGGTGCGCATGGGCAAGAACCACCAAGATGCGCTGATGGTTGCGCTCAAAGCCGAAGCTGCCATGGCAAGCGCACGTCTTCAGGAAATGCTTGAGGAGATACTCTAATGTCTGATGTCACCACCAATGCACTGCGCGGAATCGTGAAGACTTTGGGCGACGTTGTCGCACCAGCGATTCCTGCAGACGACCCACTAGCATTTCAGGAACTTAAGATGACCATTCGTTATCTTTCGTTCTGCCGTGATCGCGTCGATCACCTTTACGCGAGGGCACGCTATGAGTTGAGCTTTTACGAAAAGCTTTCATCGGATTGTGCTCGATTGCTTTGGCCTAAAGAACGAAAGCTTGCGGATGAATTGACCGAACTTTGTCAAACAGCGCAAGAAAAACTCGCAATGCCTGGCGTTGCCATTGGCGCACTTCGTGAGCAAACTCAGTCACTGATGAGCCGATTGACCCAAATGCTTAGCGAAATCGCTGATGCCGATGCACTGGCTAATGTGGAGAAGTCCATCGTTCGTTCATCAGCCGAGATTACTGCGTTCGAGCGCGCATGGTATTTGCCACTCAAGCTTGAGCGGTTCCCGTCGGATGTACGCCCGCTGAGCAGTTTTATTCCCATCCATCCTAATTAAAACCGATCTGGAGACTACGCTTTGAACGTATTGATCACCAATGACGATGGCATTGATGCTTCGGCCTTGCCAGTCTTGGCGCGCGCGTTGGTCGATGCTGGGCACAATGTACGCATCGTTGCGCCGCATGAGGGGTACAGCGGCTGCGGCGCCTCCATCGGTAGTGTGGCAGAGGGTCACCGAGTGCGCGTTGAACGGGTGTATCTTTCTGGCGTAACAGACATTCCTTCATATGCAGTTGTTGGACCGCCTGCACTTATCGTGCTCGCGGCCTTGCAGGGTCGATTTGGCCCTTGCCCTGATGTAGTGGTCACCGGACCCAATTCAGGTCTGAATCTGGGTCCTCTGGTTTTACATTCTGGAACCTTGGGTGCAGCCTTGACTGCTGCTTCCAATGGTGTGCCAGCCATTGCTTTGAGCACGGAGAAACGTGCTCGGCATGGCTACGCCACAGCGAGCCAATTCTGTCAGAAAAATCTGAACAACTTGGTTGCAGCCATGCAACCATACACAGTCCTTAACATCAACGTTCCTGACCTTCCTTTGGATGAAGTACAAGGTGTTCGTCAGACTCGTCTAGCGATTCGCAGCTTAGTGGAGATCTTGCTACTTGATGATGACCAGCAATTACAAGAGGGATCAGAGCCGGTTAACTTGCGTATTGAACTGAACCATGACGACAACCGTTCCCTGCATATGCAATGGCGCAGCACTCTGAGTGAACAAGACGACACCGATGCCGGAGCCATTGTTGACGGTTTCATTTCAGTAACAGTTGTATATGGCGGCCTTCGCCATGTGGATGGGTATCACCTGCATGCATCATTGCAGGCCTTTTGAGGAAAGAACATGGATGAACTCAGTTATGTTGGCCGGGTGGTGGTGATCACCGGAGCGGGCCGAGGTCTGGGCCGTGAATATGCTTTGGCTTTTGCCGCAAGGGGGGCTGCAGTGGTTGTCAACGACATCGGCACCACGCTCGATGGATCAGGGCTATCCACTTGCGAACCTGCCGATGAAGTCGTTGCACAAATTAAACAGTCTGGTGGGCGCGCCGTTGCCCATCATGAATCTGTTGCCGCAGCACAGGGGGCACAGGGACTGATTGAAACAGCAATTAATGCATTTGGGCAGGTCGATACAGTGATCAATAATGCCGGCGTGCTTAATATGAAGCCATTCGATCAGATGACGCTTGAGGGGCTGGAACGTCATTTGGCTGTCCATGTGAAAGGTAGTTTTTTGGTCTGCAAGGCTGCTTGGCCGCATATGGTTAAGCGGCGGTACGGGCGCATTGTCAACACCATCAGTGGCGGCATCTTTGGCCTACCAGGTTTGACTGAATATGGTCCAGCCAAAGGCGGTGTGTTTGCGTTTTCCCGGAGTCTTGCTTTGGAAGCCATCGAGCATGGCATTCGTGTCAATGCCTTAGCCCCTCAAGGTTCGACCCGAATGCTTCATGCTTCTGCCCTTGATTCTGCCTTGCGTGAGAGTCTCGACAAACTCATGAAACCCCACCTGGTGACTCCTGGGCCACTCTATTTGGGACACGAGAGTTGCTCGATTAATGGGGAAACATTGGCCATTTCCGGTGGCAAGGTCTGTCGCATTGCCTTAACCTACAACGATGGATTCACCGATCCAGCGCTCACCCCTGAAATGATCCGAGACCGTCTTAAAGAAGTGCTCGATGCCTCCACCGCCAGGGTGTGGACCAGTGCCACGTCCCGCTATGAGGCCCGTGCAGTCAACGGTTGAGCATCATGTACCAGGCGCAGGCTAGGCAACGATAAGGGCAAGGGTCATTCAGGCAGAGTCTGGTGGTTCAAAAGAAGACCTGTACGAGGCCAGCGGACTTTGGCCAGCACTCCGGTAGATGAGAGGGTGATAAAAGCGGTCTTGAGATCCTGCCCCCCGAAACAAATGTTTGTGGTGAAATCGTCAGGCATGGCATGACTTTCGAGCAATTGGCCTTGGGGCGTGATCACAGTGATGCCTCCATGAGGAATATCCCCCAAACAAATGTTGCCGTTTGCCTCAATCGCCATCGAGTCGAACATGGAATAAATGCTGGAGGCGAAGTGCAATCGGCCCCGGTCCCAAGGCATAAAACCTCTGGGGCGTTCAATTTGACCAGGGCCTATGACGTCATAGGCCCAGATGCGACCGGTCCATGATTCCGACACGTATAGCACGCGCTGATCCGGCGACAGTCCAATGCCATTAGGGCCCTCTAGCGGAAAGATGACTTGTCGAATCGACGATCCGTCGGTGCTGGCGTAAAACACTGCGCCACGATCGCGTTGGCGGCCATCCATCTTCCCGCTGTCGGTGAACCACATGCCACCGTGTCGATCAAACACCAAATCGTTGGGACCCCGCAAGGATATCCCCTTGCAATTACGATACAAGACTTGAGACTTACCAGTACCGAGGTCAACCACTTCGATCCAACCTCCTGAATAATCAGGCGGTAGCAATGCTGGAAAGAGTTGGTCGTCTTTGCGCGAGAAGGTGAAGCCCCCGTTGTTACAGACATAGCAGCGGCCATCGGGCCCAATGGCTGCGCCGTTGGGCCCACCCTCCAGTTGCGCAACCACTGTGACTTGACCATCAGGGCTCACACGAGAGAGCGTTTTGCGGTGCATCTCCACCAGCAAAACACTGCCGTCTGACATGGCAATGGGGCCTTCAGGAAACTCAAGGCTGTGTGCAACGATTTGGTGATCCGTCAAAATTGCCAGCTCCCTTGATTGGTTTAATACAAATACCCGATGCCATGAATGGGCAAGCTCGTCAGCTTGGCCGTCAGCCTGGTTGCGTCTTGCACTGCGGTCCCTTAAGGCCCAACATCGAATTCTATTTTCGGGATGTACCAACATTAACCAGTGCCCTCCAGTTTGTCAACAAACATGTTGACTAAGTAAAACTTTGTGGGCATCATGATGACCAACACGCTTCACACGACTTTGCTCAGTGGGGTGCCATTCATCAAAACTTGGAGCTTTTCTTGGCGACCTCAAGACCTCAAGTCTTCATCGAATCTGCAGCGCTATATATGGGCTGGCGAGATGAAACCCGAAATCTCTCGGAGCTTATCTTTGATACGGTCCGACGTGCTATTGATGACAGCCTCCATGGACTCAATGACATTGAGTCGGTGGTGCTTGCAGCTCACGATCTGGTGGATGGAAGATCCCTCTCCAGCATGGTGACTGCGCCTGCTGCAGGTGCATATTTGCGAGATGAAATTCGTTTCAGCGATGATGGTGCCGTCGCCTTAGCGGCTGCAGTAGCGCGAATTGAGGCTGGCGAAGCAACCCGGTCTATCGTCGCCGCTTGGGGGCGTGCCAGTGAACATGATGTGGATGCTTTATCGATGTCCATGTTCGATCCATTCGTGCAAGGTCCAATGGGTCTGAATGAACTTCAAGTCTCAGCTATGCGGGCTCAGTCGTGGTTACAGGCAGGTGGTCAATACACCGAACACTTAAGCGCTGTGAAACGTCGCCAGTCTGCAGCCGCAGCCAATGAGCGGGCTGTGCACACACCATCAGGAAAATCGAAACCATATTACCCCCTAACAGCCGATGATTTACCTGTATACGCCGATGTGGTTGTAGCGGTAGTGCTGTCCTCCAAGGGTGGACCTGTCCAGATTAAAGGCATAGGGCAAGCCTCTGAACCTTATGCTATCGGAGACCGAAAACTCCTCAGCATGCCTAGCGCACGTCAAGCCTGCGATTTGGCGCTAAAAGATGCTGGCCTCAGCCTCAAGGATCTTGATTTGTTCGAAATCGGCGGTTTGACTTTGATGGATGAAGCCATCGTGCTCGAAGCCATTGGTCTGGCTGGACCTGGTCAAGGACTCTCTGTGTTGGCCAATCACCCTGGAGTCAATCTATCTGGCGGTGGCGCTGCAGGATTTTGTGATCCGGCAATGGGTCTGGTAAGGGTGGTAGAAGCTGCACTTCAGCTGCAAGGTCTTGCAGGGGCTATTCAACGACCTGGTGTTCAACGTGCGCTTGCGATCTGTCCGGCGGTTGTTGCAGCCCAGACTCACACCGCCATAGTGTTGGAGAGCACATCATGAGGCCTGTCGCAATCGTTGGTGTTGGTCAGACTTCATATCGACGCAATCACGCGGATAAAAGCTCTAGGGAACTTATCTGGGCTGCAGCCCGGGAAGCGCTAGATGATGCGGGCATGTCCATAGACGACATTGATGTTGTGATGGCAGGCGTCGCACCGGATGCCCTTGCAGGTGAATCTGCGCTTGATCGCACTGGCATGATGGGTCACGGCGTTCCCCACATGCGCATCAACACTGGGGGCGTCACAGGCTCTTCTACAGTGTTTGCAGGCGCATCCTACATCCGTGCAGGACGAGCGCGCGCTGTGTTGGTATTTGCACTTGAACGAATGGGTCAGGCCACCTCATCTCAGCAAGTTTTCAACACCATTTTTGATCCGATTTACGAAAAAGATTTTCCACTCACGACCATCACAATGGCTGCATTGCGTGCATCCATGCTGATGCGCCTCTACGGCTACACTGACCGGCACTGGGCAGAGATAGCCGCCCGAAATTACCGGCATGCGGCACGAAACCCACTTGCTCACATTCGCCGTGAAGTCACTGCTGAAGAAGTGATGCAATCTCCACTTCTAGCATGGCCTATCCATCGAATGGAAGCCTGTCCTATGTCTGAAGGTGCCTGCGCCATGGTACTGGTTGATGCCGAACATGCAGTCGGCCGCAAGCCCGTTTGGATACAAGGTTACGCATCTACATCTGACAGCTACGCAATGGGTGACCGAATTCACCGTCCTGGCGCCAATTTGGTTGATCTCTTATCTCTGCGCCTTTCAGCGCAAAAGGCTTACAAGCAAGCTGGCGTAACAGATCCGCTGAAACAAATCAGGGTATTTGAACTTTACTCAGCGTTCTCAAGCGCTGAAGCAATGGCCTATCCAGCACTTGGTTTATGTTCATCAGAAGATGGACCCGCGTTTGTTGAACAGCAACTGGTTGATTCTTCTTTACCCGTTTTCAATCCCTCTGGTGGACCCCAGGGGGCCAACCCTGTCAGCGCTACCGCGATGGTTCGTATTGCCGAATGCGCACTCCAGGTACGTGGCTCCTTAAAGACACATCAGGTTGATGGGGTTGAACGTGCTGTAGCAACTGGACAAGGCGGCGCGACACAGTTCTCTACGGTGTGCGTGCTTGGACGTCACCCAATTTCTTGAGGAGAGACAACTTGAATTCAAACGATTTAATCACCATCCAGGGTCACTGGAACTTTAACTACACCTACTTCGCCGGTGAAGTGGCAACTCGCTTCTTCAACGAGCTGAAGGACAACCGCCGCATCATGGGATCTCTATGTCCATCCTGTAATCGGCTGTTAGTGCCTGCCCGTGCATTTTGCGATGCATGCATGGAGCGCACTACCGATTGGAGAAGCGTTGGTCCTCAAGGAACACTTGAGACATTCACAATCATCACGACAGCCTTTCCAGGTCTACCCGAGCCACCTATCGTTATAGCTTATGTCACCCTAGATGGTGCCGATACCGCACTGATCAATGTTGTGCGTGGAGAGGATCTCCGAGACATCCAAGCCGCTGCCAAGCGTCTCAATTCACTGCCGCGTGTGACTGTCCGTTTTGTGGAGGATCCCAAGGGGCGAATTACGGACTTTTGGTTTGAACTACTGCCTACGTCTGTAACAAGTTCAATAGAAGGAACCGCACAATGAGCGGAAGGGGAATCTCAGGCCAAGCAGCCATTGTGGGCATTGGAGAGACTGATTATTTGCGAGGTACAGATCAGTCGATTCTTCAGATGATCCTCTCGGCCAGCATGTCAGCTATCAAGGACGCGGGGCTCAAGCCCTCCGATGTGGATGGCATCATTCCACCGCCCGGGTTCGTGGCATGGGATGAAATAGCCGCACACTTGGGTGTACCCGATGTTCGATACACTGCCTGCCCGCAAATGGGTGGGGCTAGTCCAACAGCAGCACTCATCAATGCGTCCATGGCGGTTGCTACTGGCATGGCGAATGTGGTGTTAGTGCCAATTGGATGGAACGGCTATTCGGCCATTAGGCCACGGCCAGATGCGCGACCCAACCGTCGCCGTTTTTCGGCCGCTTTTTTTGATGTGGTCAAAAACTACTATGCACCTTATGGACTTCGCTCAGCGCCTTGGTGGTATTCGCTTTATCTTCAGCGTTACGTCAAGATGTATGACGTGCCCCCTGAGGCAGCTGGAGAAGTTGCTTTGGCATGCCGAGCACATGCACAACTCAACGACAAGGCCCTGATGCGTGGTCGACCACTGACCATGCAAGATTACCTGGCCTCTCCTTACGTTAGTGAACCGCTTCGCAAGCTAGACTGCTGCGTTGAGACCGACTGTGCAGCCGCAATCATTGTCACCACGCCCGAACGTGCTCGCGACATGCCTCATACACCAGTTATTGTGATCGGAGGCGCTGAGGGTCACCCCGATAGGCCTGATGAGTTAATCAACCGTAAGGACGTGTTGGATCTAGGTCTAGACCGCGCTGCACCAAGAGCTTTTGCGATGGCTGGCGTGAAACCTACCGACATGGACTTTCTTCAAATTTACGATTGTTTTACGCACATTGTTCTGCTTGAATTGGAAGCCCTCGGTTTAGCACCGCGTGGTGGTGCAGCAGACTTCGTGAAGGATGGCAATATTCAGTTAGGCGGAAAGTACCCACTAAACACACACGGTGGACTCATGTCTCAGGGACACTGCTGGGGAATGAACCACATTGTTGAAGCCACACGACAACTTCGTCATGAGGCTGGTGCTTCGCAAGTTAAGGACTGTGAGCTTGGTCTTGTAACAGGTTACGGTGATCTCGGTGATGCAAGCATCGCCATTTTGGCAAGGAGCACCTCATGACCCAAGCAAATACGGCAACCAATTCTTCACCGCACGTCATGATCCCCAAGCCCGATGAACTGGATTTGGATCTCTATCAGGCGATCGTCAGGCAAGGTGGAATTTGCATGCAGCGTTGCAGTTCTTGCAGTTTGCACACTCACCCTCCGCGTTACTATTGTCCTGCTTGCTCAAGTCCACAATTCACATTTGCGCCAGTATCCGGTCTTGGTGTGATTTATTCTTACACGGTTTCCCATATGAGCGTCGAGCCTGCTTGGCAACCGCTTGTGCCATTCGTGACTTTGGTCGTTGAACTCCAAGAGGGACCACGCATCGTTGCTACCGCGCGCAATCTTGACGTCACCTCTGTGAAAATAGGGATGCCAGTGCGTGTGATCACTGAAGCCAAGGGAACTGATTTTGCTATCTTTTGGGCTGAGCCACAATGAGCGAGAACAACACCCCACCCCACCAAGCTCCTGTCTTGTTCACTATCGAGAACGGCATTGCGTGTATCACGCTGAACAGGCCTGAGAAAATGAATGCGCTTAATCCGGAGATGATTGTTCGTTTGGCGCGTTGCTGGGATGCTATCGAATCCGATACATCAGTTCGTGTGGCAATACTGACGGCAAATGGAGAAAGAACATTTTGTGCAGGCGCTGATCTTGGGCGACTGACACCGCTTTTGATGCGCGCACGTTCTGCCGAGGATGAATGGGATGAGGCCTTACTCGGCGAACCCAAAATCCTTAACCGTGCCATGCTGCGAAGGTTGGACTTCAACACACCAGTCATCTTGGCAGCAAGTGGGACGGTGGTCGCAGGCGGTATGGAATTGGCTTTGGCCTGTGACCTTCGCGTAGTTTCAGAAAAAACCACGCTAGGCTTAGCTGAGGTCAAACGAGGTTTGATTCCTGCTGCAGGAGGAATTGCCCGGGCCTCTCGCCAACTTGGCTGGGCAGCAGCAGCTGAAATATTGCTTGTTGGCGATCAAATCACATCGGCTGAGGCCTTGCGCATCGGGTTGGTGAACAGAGTGGTTCCAGATCAGGATGTACTGCCCACCGCAATGACACTAGCCGAAAAAATGGCGCAAAACTCACCAATGGCCATGCGCAAAGCCAAAGAAGCCATGCTTGGCTCATCAGGTCGACCATTGCAAGAAGCCTTTGACGTAGAAGATGCGTGTATCAAGTTAGTGTTGCGCTCACAAGATGCGCGCGAAGGCTCTCGCGCATTTATGGAAAAACGAAAACCGAACTTTACGGGTACCTGACCCTAAGCCATTTAAGATAGGTTCTGCGTTTGCGCTGCTAACTCTCGAAGGCGTTCGGGAGAGCCCAATGCCTGATAGCTCCAGGCATTGCGCTTGAACCAGTAGTGCAGACCCAGTGCATCTGTAATACCCATGCCCCCGTGGACCTCAGTAGCGGAACGTGATATCAAGCGGGATGCTTCGGCCATGTAGGACTTTACATGAAGAGAGGCCAATGTGGCATCTGGTAATTGCTCATCAAGCGCGTAGCCTGAGTACCAAACAAGTGCCCTGGCTGGCTCAAGTTCAGCCGCCATGTCGGCGCACATGTGCTTGACTGCTTGAAAGGCACCAATGGGTCGACCAAACTGCTGTCGAAGTTTTGCATAATTTACCGCTTGTTCTAGCATCTTTGACGATGCACCCAGCATGTCTGCAGCCAGCATAAGCCTTGCTACATCAGCCAGATACTGCACCAACTTGGGATTGGATTGTCCCAACACAATACAAGTCGTACCATCGAAGTCCAATCGCACTGTAGAGCGTGTACGATCAATGGTGGTCAGTGGGGTAACAACCAAACCATGCGAACCTCGATCAACCAAGTGCAGGCGGGATTCTTCGTCGACCACCATGAAATACTGTGCGCCAGCTTCGTCCATCACAAACAGACTGCGACCATACAGCCGGTTATCTCGATAGCTCACACCTGCTCCAGATCGCTGGCCCGCAGTAAATTCTGACATGGCCATGCCAATGCGCAGTTGTCCTGTTGCAATGCTCGGCAACCATTGTTTTTTCTGATCAATACTTCCCGCATGCATGATTGCCAATGGCGCGAGAATGACTGAACTCAGAAATGGCGAAGGTATGACAAATTCCGCGAGTGATTCAGCAACAAGCGCTGCATCAAGAATACCAAGGCCTAAACCGCCATAAGACTCGGGAATTACCAGGCCTGTGATACCTAGGTCCACCAGCCCTTGCCAGACATCGGAAGGAAACGTTTCGCGATCCAGCACGTGTTGCCGAACCCGCTCAAGCGGACAGATACTTTTAAAAGCTTTGTTGATAGATTCTTGAAGCTCTTTTTGAGTCGATGAGAGAGAGAATTCCATGTCAATCCTTGGTTAAACCAAGCGTCATTTTGGGCTCTCGAGGGAGGCCAAGCCCTCGTTCGGCAATGATGTTCTTTTGAATTTGAGCTGTACCACCCCCAATGATCATGCCGATATCAAACATGTTGCGACGGGGCCAAGTGCCATGCGATCGCACTTCGGCGCTATCTGGAAGTAGCAAGCCCAACTCCCCCATTACATCTACCGCCAGAGCAGATAGTTGGTAATTGAGTTCACACGTTTGTAGCTTAACGATCAAGCGCGGTAGCGCGCTGGCTTCACCAACGGTATTGGCACTGATTAAACGCATACCGTGGTACTTCATGGCCATCACCCGAGCTTGAAGCCGCATCGCTCTTTGACGAAACTCCGGCATATCAATGACATGATCGCCGTTGATGCTCTCGTTTCGCATCAATTCAAGGATCGAATTCATTCGGGCCATCGATGCGTCAGGATCTCCCAACATGCCCCTCTCATGTTTGAGTGTGGCATTGGACACAGCCCAGCCTTGGCCGCGCTCACCAACGAGTTGAGACTTGGGAACTCGAACATCCTTGAAAAAAACCTCATTGAACTCTGAGGCATCTGTCATGGTTTTGAGGGGACGGATCTCAATACCAGGCGTCTTCATTGAGAGGATTAAATAACTGATCCCCAGATATTTATTGGGTGCATTTGATTCGGTTTTAACCAAGGCAAACATCATGTCTGCACCGTGTGCAGTGGTGGTCCAAATTTTTTGACCATTAATAATGAAGTCTTGCCCATCATCTAACGCGTGTGTGGTCAACGAAGCCAGATCAGAACCTGCTCCTGGTTCAGAATACCCTTGGCACCAAATGACTTCACCCCTGAGCGTTGGTGCAATCCAGCGTAGCTTTTGTTCATCAGACCCCATTTCGAGCAGCGTTGGAACCAACATCGAAATGCCTTGATTCACCAAGCCCCATGGGGCCCGAGCGCGGGAAAACTCTTCAGCGATGATGCGGGACTCCAAGATGTCCACCTCGGCTCCGTAGCCCCCGTACTCTTTAGGAATCGTCCGGGCAGCGTATCCATACTCAATGAGAAGTGCCTGCCAAGCTAGGGCCTCTGTTGTTGGACGATTAACACCAAAAGGTTTAGGAAACCGGCTAGAGTGCACACTCAAAAAAGCACGCACTTCTTGGCGAAATGACTCGTGCTGAGAGCTATATTTAAGATCCATCTTGCAACAGCTTCAGTATTCAATTGTGTCTTGCAAGCGTTCTACCGCCAACAAGTAGTCACTCATGAAGTCAATCACGACTGAACGGGTGCTTTGTGTTGTATTCATCAGACCCACGCCTTGGCCAACAAAGTAGCTAGCCAGTTTTCGTGCACCTTCATGCCCGCCGTTGGCCAACTTAAGCACCTTGCTCATAGCGGTGTCTGACACCATAGATTGCAGGGGCATTGGCAAAGGACGAGGAGCCCCTTCTTGCTCCCAGGCGTCGGTCCAATCTGATCGCAATTGACGGCAAAACTTACCTGTGCGTGAGCGAGATCGAATCGTTCCCGCAGATGTTGCAGCCAGCATTTTTTCCTTAACCGCGGGAGATGTTTCGGCCTCGGAGGTAGTGAGCCACACTGAGCCTGTCCATGCACCAGCAGCCCCCATGGCCATGCACCCTGCCATCTGGCGTCCAGTGACGATGCCACCTGCAGCCAGAACAGGAAGAGAAATACCTAGACTGAGCAAGGCATCTAGCACCTCTGGTACCAGCACGATGGTGCCAACTTCCCCGCAATGACCGCCTGCCTCGGTTCCGGCAGCAACGATGATGTCAACACCAGCCTTCGCTTGTCTAATTGCGTGTTCGGGCGATCCTACCAAGGCAGCTACGAGCACCCCTGCCGCTTTTGCACGCTCAATCATGACTGGAGGTGCTGGCCCTAGTGCATTGGCAACAAGCGCAATGGGATGGTTGAAGGCAACGTCAAGCAAGCTCTGCGCTCCTTCTTCTCGAATATTGCGAGTGATCTTGGAGCCACGCTCAAAGCGTTCATCGGTCAAATCAGAGGTATCAATTCCATGGTCTGCAAGCAACTTGCGCGCGAATGATTTGTGCTCATCAGGAATTCGAGCAGCAGCTTGGGCCACAGTTTCTCCTGTACCCTGACCTGAGAATTTTGCAGGCACGATGAAGTCAACCCCATAGGGCTTGCCTTCAATGTGATCATCTATCCACTTGAGATCTGCCTCCAAGGCCTCTGGCGAACGTACATCGACTGCGCCAAAAACACCAAGACCACCCGCCTTGGATACCTCCACCACGACATCACGGCAATGGGAGAAGGCAAATAGCGGAAAATCAATGCCCAGTTGAATGCATAACTTAGATTTCATCAAGAAGTCTCTTTCAAAAGTTTAGCCACTTGCTCATTCGCGAAGGCTTGGAGTGATGGCAGATCGGGCTTGGCATTGGGGCCACGCTGTATCGGCGCAAAAAGGACGTGTCGCGGTGCCTTGTATGAGGACAGCCTTGACTTGACGAAAGCAATCAGCTCCGCCGCATTTGCGCTCTGGTTTTTTTTCGTCTCAATAATTGCCACTACGGCTTGGCCAAAGCGGATGTCGGGTATACCCAGCACCACAGCGTCGTAGACAGCCTCGTGCCTTTTGAGCTCGATTTCGACTTCTTCGGGGAAGACCTTTTCACCTCCCGTATTGATGCAACCGGACCCACGGCCCAAAAGCTGCACTGTGCCGTCGAGATCGACTGTTGCCCAGTCGCCGGGAACAACGAAACGGTTGCCGTCAAGAATCCGAAACACCGAGGCTGTTTTGACGGGGTCACCGTAATAACCCAGTGCCTGTCGGCCCCCTATGGCCAGCAGGCCAGCTTGGCCTGAACCGGGCAATACATCTTTGCCATCCTCAGATATCACTCGTGTGTCTGCCTTGGCCTTGAAGGTGGCCGTGGCAGATGCCTCGCCTTTGGATGTAACATTTCTACCCAGCGACATGGATTCTGTGGAGCCAAAAACATCGCTGATGACCACTTGGGGCAGATGAACAAGAATGTCTTGCTTAACATCGGCGCTAAAGACAACACCGCTTGACATGATGGTCCGCAGAGATGTTAGTTCCCAGCGCTTGGGTTGCGCCTGAAGTTCTGCAAGCACCGGTCGCGCAAAGGCGTCTCCCACCCACATGAGGGTTGCCACCTGGTCGCGCTCAATGGTGTCGAGCAGGTCAATAGGGGAAAAGTTGCGATGCTGAAGGTGAGAAATCCAGCCACCTCGCGCCAGCACCAAAAAACATGTCAGCAACCCGGCTCCGTGCATCAGCGGGGCAGCAGAAAGGTGCGAGCGCCCACGATGGGAAATGTTCGATCGGATGACCTCAAGATCTGGAATGTCTGGATATTGATCACCGCGCTCGGTGTTTAGTCGCATGAACAAATCATCCTGCCGCCACATGACCCCCTTGGGCATGCCTGTCGTTCCTCCGGTGTAAACCAGAATGAGGTCGTCCCCATCAGGGGACCATGGCACAGGTGGAGACTGATTGTCGGATACAGCGGTTTCATAGGGTGTGGCCCAATCCGGGCACGGCCCGCTGCCGTCGTCGACCCAGAGCCAGTGATGCACGCCTATTGCTCGCATTCGCAGTTGCTCGATGGTGCTGGTAAAGCAGCCATGGAAGATCACGCACTCGACATCACCATTGCTCCAGAGGTATAGCAGTTCATCTGGCCCATATCGAAAGTTGGTGTTGAGTGGAACAAACGAGCCTTTGAAACACGCAAGAATCGACTCCAGATATTCGGGGGCGTTATGTAGGTACTGGGCTACCTTGGATTGGCGCTTAAGCCTAGCACCTACTAAATATTGGGCTAGGCATGTCGTGCGCTGGTCAATCTCGCGCCAGCATAAACGGCGTGATCCCTGCACAAGGGCAGGTGCATCTGGAATCGCCATTGCGACCTCGCGGAAAATCTCAGCGAAGTTCCATCCTGCCATTGAAAATTCTCCTATTGTCTGGCCGCCCGCCGGATGACTTCCAGCGACGATGGGTTATCAAGTGAAGATAAATCCCCAGGCGGCAGTCCGCAATACACACCACGCAAAATACGTCGCATGATCTTGGCGGTTCTCGTTTTGGGCATCTCCGTAACGACATGAACGCGGGCTGGTCGGAATGCTCGCCCGAGTCGTTGCTCCGCATAATTGGCCACTTCGCCTCCAAATTGAGGACGACATGCAGCTTCAACTGATGCAATCACAAATACCACAAGCATTTGTCCCTTGGCCACATCATCAACGCCAATCGCAGCACACTCGTTAACTCCCTTGAGTTCCATCAGCACGTTTTCAATTTCTGCTGGCCCTACTCGCTTTCCGGCCAACTTAAGCGTGTCATCCGATCGGCCACGCAGGAAAAATTCACCTTTGGCATTACGTATTGCCAGGTCACCGTGGACCCAAATGCCAGGAATCGTGCGCCAGTAGGTGTCAAGGTATCTTTCATCGTCGTTCCAGAAGGAACGCGTCATACCGACAAATGGTCCGCGAATTACCAATTCACCCACCTCATCGATGATTGAATGGCCATTCGCGTCACAAACATCGACACGCACACCCGGACAAAAACTATTGAATCCGCCTGGAGGAATAGGCTTGTTGATCACGCTACTCACCAGACCACTGGAGACTTCGGTGCCACCTGAAAAATTGATCAGCGGTGCGACACCACGACCGAAATGACGGGTGTGCCAGGCAAAGTGCTCAGGGTCAATGACCTCTCCACCGGTAATCATCAATTTGATCGACGACAAGTCTGCAGCCGTCGCCATCTGTGCATTGGCAGAGAAACCACGAATCATTGTGGGCGCAGTGCCGAAATGCGTGACCTTATGGCGTTCGATCGTTTGCGCCATGCGCGACCAATTTGGGAAATCGGGTGCGCCGCTGTAACAAATCATAGTTGCACCGCGCATCAACGTGGCCGTGATGATCAGTGCGCCTGCCACCCATCCCATGTCGGCTGGCCAAAAGAAAACATCTCCCGGCTTGATGTCGAAGTTAACTATGCCATCGTGCAAGACTTTGAGTGGAAAACCCCCGTGGGTGTGAACCGTGCCTTTGGGCTTGCCAGTTGTCCCTGAGGTAAAGAACACCATCACCGGCTCATGGGTATCCATGGGCGTTGCCGTGCTGTTCGGCGCCGGGGTGGCGGCAACGGATGCCCAGTCAATCGCGCCAGGCGCAACGGTTTCCCCAGGCGATAGCTTCAGGATAAACAGGTCAACCGGATGCATGGACTGCGCCTGCAATGCGGTTTGCAAGGTGTCCAGTGTTTTGCCGCGCCGCATGAATCCCGAAGTCATGATCAGCGCCTTGGCCTCACAGGCCGAAAGCCTGGCAACGATAGGATCCACGCCAAACCCGCTAAACAACGGCATCACCACCGCACCCATGTAGGAAATCCCGATCATGGTCACCACTGCTTCGATGCATGGCTCCATCAGGTAACCTACCCGATCACCTCGTTGCAAGCCTAGCTTTTCAAGGCCTGCTGCAAAAGAGCGAACACGCTCATGAAGTTGGGCATAGGTTAGGCTTTGGACTACACCAGCTTCGTCCTCGGCAATCACTGCTGGTTGGTTTGCCCACTTTGGATCGCGCGCCCATTTGAAGATCGTCTCGGTCCAGTTCAGGCGACCGCCCACGAACCAGCGCGCAAATTCAGGGCCACCCGAGAAGTCGGAGAAGCGTTCATAGGGATTGCTCCATTGGACGCCACTAAACTCCAGCACCGCTTTCCAGTAAAGGTCTGGATGCTCAATCGAATAGCTAAGGTAGTCCTCAAACGTGGTGACACCCAACTTGGCCATCAGTTGTGTGATGTTGGAGTCAGCTATTTGTTCCGGACTTGGATACCAGATTTCGGTTTGGCTATCGATCATGCTTGTGCCTGCTTTGGATTTCAATAGGTCAGAAGGCGCCGTGGCTCAGATCAGAAAGATGGAGGGCGCTTTTGCTGGTGAGCAGCTAGCCCTTCCTTCGGCTCAGGGCCGGCAAAACTGAAGAACTGCAAGGCCGTAGAGGCATCGAATGCTGGACCTGCCATTCGCAGCCAGTTGTTGAGTGCATACTTGGTGGTCTGGATGGCCAAGGGTGCACCCTTGGCGAGTCGGGTAGCAATCCGCAATGCAGATGCTTCAAGTTCGCTGTCCTCAACACACATGGAAACCAGACCAATTTCGGCCGCTTTTTCGCCGGAGATGGGCTCACACAACAACAAGAGATGCTTGGCTCGTGCAAGACCACATAGCAACGGCCAGAGCATGACTGCATGATCGCCCGCACACACACCCAAGCGGGTGTGCGCGTCTACCAACTTAGCTGATTTTGCGGCGATAGAAATATCAGCGAGCAAGCCAATCGAGAGCCCCCCCCCCGCAACGGCACCCTGCATGGCAGAGACGATGGGTTTAGGGCAATTGATAATGTTGTAAACAAGGTCTCGGGCTTCACGCCAGGCGCGCTCGCGCATGGAAAAGTCATTGATGATGGCTTCAACAAATTCGAACTCACCGCCTACTGAAAATGACTTGCCTACCCCACCAATGATGACAGCCCGCACAGATTCATCGGCAGACACATCGCGCCAGACCTCGGTCAGTTCGCTGTGAGTTTGAGGCGTCATAGCATTAAGTCGGTCAGGCCGATTTATACGTATGCGCAACACATGTTCGGCTGGTGTGTCGAACAATAAATCTTTGTATTTTGAATATCGATCATTCATGATGTGTACATGGTATCAATCGAAAAATTGACTGTCAACAGTTTTGTTGACTAGCCCGCCATATTCAACTTAAGCTCTTGTCAACCGCAAAGTGTTGCGACAATCTAGGAGTAAAAAAATGGATTCAACTACAGGTGGTGTCCTGCGTGGCATACGTATTGTTGAGATCGCCGGTGTGGGTCCAGTGCCCTTCGCTGCGATGCTCTTGGCGGACATGGGGGCACATGTCATCACCGTTGATCGCATTGAACCCTCTGGGCTGGGTGTGAAAAAAGAACCTAAATTTGATCCTACCACGCGAAGCCGTTCCTCCATCGCTTTGGATCTCAAGAGCGAACAAGGTCGTTCAGTGGTACTTCGCTTGGTGGAGCAGGCCGATGCCCTACTCGAGGGTTTCCGCCCAGGTGTCATGGAGCGATTGGGATTGGGGCCATCAGTCTGTGCGCAGCACAATCGGCGGCTTGTTTTTGGCCGCGCGACGGGATGGGGTCAAGAAGGACCCCTGTCACAAACCGTAGGTCATGACCTCAATTACCTGGCCATCACTGGTGCGCTGGCGATGATGGGTCCTCGAAAAGGAGTGCCGTCTGTGCCATTGAATCTGATAGGCGACTATGCCGGTGGCGGACTCTACCTGGCACTGGGTGTACTTGCAGCTTTGCTTGAGGCCAAAGTGTCGGGCGAAGGACAGATGGTTGATGCTGCCATGGTCGATGGCATTGAATCGATGCTCACCCATTATTACGGCTACCTTGCCAGCAATCGCTTGACCCTGGAGCGAGAGTCCAACTACTTTGACGGCGGCGCACCTTGGTACGGCGTCTATGAAACCAGCGATGGCAAATACATTAGCGTCGCTCCAGTCGAGCGAAAGTTCTATGACCAGTTGCTTCAGGCAATGGGGCTGGATCCAAAGACTATCCCAGACCAGTTGGATCGCTCAACTTGGCAGGCGCTACGCCTTCAGTTCGAGGAGATTTTTCGTGGCAAAACCCGCGAGGAGTGGTGTCGAATCATGGACGGGCGCGAGGCTTGTTTTGCACCCGTGCTCGACCTGAGCGAGGCTCCGAACCACCCCCATTTGGCGGCCCGTCGAGGCTTTGAAGAGGTCGATGGGGTTCTACAACCTGGGCCCGCACCACGCTTTAGTCGAACACCTTCTTCAGTACGAAAACCGCCCCCCAAGCCAGGCAGCAATACCCATGAAGCTCTGAGAGCCTGGGGATTTGATGAAGACGAATTGCAATCGCTCCAAAAGGCAGGAGTAATCCGATGACAGCTCTAGAGCAGAAGTTTTTCTCAATTTATCAACGTAAGTGTTGACAACTGCGTTCAAGGCTGTCAATCTTTGTCTCATTTGTTCAAACTAGGTTCCCAATCATGTCGATCATCACTGCCGAGATACGTCCCCAAAGTGAAATCAATGCATCCGATCCGGCCTTCAAAGCACAGCGCCTTCATCAAGGGCGTGAACTAGCGAGGAAATGGCTGCTTGACTTCGAGCGCTGCCTATCACACGGAGAACTAGATACATTGAGTAGCCTCTTTCATCCTGAAAGCTATTGGCGAGACATGCTCGCCTTCCAATGGGATTTCAGAACGTACACTGGCCGTGATCGCATCATTGAGGCATGGCGTCAAGCCCTTGAGGATCAGCATCGTCCGCTAAATATTCAGCTCGAAGAGGCCAATGTGGCCGTCTTTGATCGCAGAGGTTACGGTGAGTCCATTGAGGCTTTCTTCAAGTATGCAACGCCAACTGGGGTTTGCCGGGGCCACGTGCGATTGCTAAAGCCTCTGGGTAACGAAGGTACATGGAATGGCTGGACTTTGTTCACCAGCTTGGAAGACATCAAGGGTCAAGAGGAACAGGCTGGTCATCACCGCCTTCGTCGCTCTCAGCCAGAGAGTGAGGCGCATGATTCTGAATTGCCACAGTCATTCACAGATCCCAATGTGTTGGTGGTTGGAGCCGGCCAATGTGGACTGGCGGTGGCTGCCCGATTGCAGCAGTTGAATCTGGCCACGCTGGTGATCGATAGGATGCCGCGAATAGGAGACAACTGGCGAAATCGCTATCAATCGCTAATGCTGCACAACCAGATATGGGCCAATCACCTGCCTTATCTTCCTTTTCCGAGTTCATGGCCCGCCTACCTGTCCAAAGATGAAATGGCAGATTGGCTTGAAATTTATGCAAAGGCCCTGAAACTGAACGTTCAGCTAAAGACCTCCTTGGTGTCTGCTGAGCGCGATGAGGCCGCTGGGCATTGGATCGTCAAGCTACGCACTGCTGATGGCGAACTGCGTGAGGTGCATCCTCGTCACGTGATTCAGGCAACTGGGGTGTTTGGTGTACCTAAAAGACCCAGCATTCCTGGTGCTGAACGTTACACCGGCACGTTGATTCACGCTGAAGCATACGACGCTGATTTCCCAGCTGAGCATGCGCGCGTGCTGGTGATTGGCACAGGTAGCAGTGGTCACGATGTGGCTCAGGACCTATGCAGGCGCAATGCCGAGGTCACCATGCTTCAGCGCTCCTCCACCTGTGTTGTAAGTGTGGAGCCTGGGGCGGCTCGCGCATACTCGATTTTTTCCGAGGATGGCCCGCCTGTTGAAGATGCCGATTTGGTGACCAATTCAATGCCGTTCCCTTTGTTGACCGAGTTCCATAAGCAACTGACTCAGCGCATCGCCACAATGGACAAGGACCTACTTGATGGCCTCAAGGCAGCTGGATTCGCCCTGGACTTTGGCGAAGACGGGAGCGGCTTTTTGATGAAGTACCACCGGTATGGCGGGGGCTACTACATCAACTCCGGTTGCTCTGAACTGATTGCTGCGGGCAAGATCAAGGTTAAACCAGGCACAGTCCAAGACATGTCAGAAAAGAATGTTCATTTTTCAGATGGAACTTCTCAGATCTTTGATGCCATCGTGATTGCGGCAGGATACGAGAACATGTCGGAGTCGGTTCGCTCAGTGTTCGGTGACTCGGTTGCCAATCGTGTGGGGCCTGTTTGGGGGCTAGACGATGAAGGCGAAGTGCGTGCCATGTGGCGACCCACCGGTCAGCCAGGCTTCTGGATCATGGGGGGCAGCCTTCAGCAGTGCCGTCCCTATTCAAAATATCTAGCCATGCAAATCAAAGCGATTGAAACTGGGCTCTCGGCAGTTCAAAAGCGCGGAAAAGCGTGATCAAAATCACATACCATTACGACTTCACACATTCAGATAACCCATAGAGTATGAGCAGTTTAGGCAAACGTCGCGACGCGGCCATTAAGCAAGATGATTTGGCCTACAACGCCCGCAGGCGCGAAATCATTGATTGCGCTGCACTTCTGTTTCGGAACAACGGCTACGCCGCGACCACTTTCAAAGACATCGCCGAAAAGCTCTATACCGACCGAGCGACCATCTACTATTACTTTGCGAGCAAGCGCGACCTGCTTCTTGACGTTGTACGTGATGCGGTTGTTAGCGTTTCGAGTAGCGCGCAACAAATCAGCAAGAGCAAAGATCCACCACCCGTCAAGTTACGCAACATCATCGTGTCTTTGCTGAACTCATATGCAAAAAATTATCCGCATCAGTTCGTATACATCCAAGAAGGCATGGCGGTCAATAAGGAGCAGGACAAGCATTTATATAAGCTTGGAAAACTCTATGAACGTAACATTGCCGAGATCATTGAGGAGGGCATGGCCGATGGCTCATTTCGCAGCGACAACGACCCTAAAGTGATCATGTATGGTCTTTTAGGTGCGTTGAATTGGACGAACCGTTGGATGGATCCTCGTGGTCGGATGTCCCCAGAAGAAATA
>JBIKZP010000428.1:0-2944 GCA_044354655.1 Rhodoferax sp.
CAATTACAGCCGGGCTTTTTTGAAATTTAAGCTGTAAGTCGTTGATTTGACTAGCTTTTTTTACTTGGCGGAAACGGAGGGATTCGAACCCTCGATGAGGCTCTACACCCCATACTCCCTTAGCAGGGGAGCACCTTCGGCCACTCGGTCACGTTTCCTAAAATCAGCCGCGATTATGTCACGACTTGTTGCCCTATTTAGGCTGGCACTTGTTCCAACTCAAAAGCTTTGTGCAAAGCGCGTACCGCCAACTCCATGTATTTCTCGTCAATCACCACCGAGGTTTTGATTTCAGAGGTGGAAATCATCTGGATGTTGATGCCTTCCTCGCTTAGGCAGCGAAACATTTTGCTGGCAATGCCCACATGGCTGCGCATGCCAATGCCCACAATGCTGACCTTGCAGATTTTGGCGTCACCCGTGACTTCATGGGCGCCGAGCTTGGGGATCACGCGTTCTTTGAGAATCTCGATGGCGCGGGCGTAGTCGCCCCGGTTGACCGTGAAGCTGAAGTCGGTCTTGCCGTCTTTGCTGACGTTCTGGATGATGACGTCAACATCAATATTGGCATCGGCCACGGCGCCCAAAATTTGGTAGGCAATGCCGGGGGTGTCGGGCACACCCAGCACAGAGATTTTGGCTTCATCGCGGTTGAATGCAATGCCGGAAACAATGGCTTGTTCCATGTGTTCGTCTTCCTCAAAAGTGATCAGGGTGCCAGACTTGGCTTCTTCTTTGATATCAATGTCCCAGGGCGTAAAGCTGCTCAGCACGCGCAACGGTACTTTGTATTTGCCAGCAAATTCGACCGAACGAATTTGCAGCACTTTGGAGCCCATGGAAGCCATTTCCAGCATCTCTTCAAAACTGATGGTGTGCAGGCGGCGGGCTTCGGGCACCACGCGGGGGTCGGTGGTGTAGACACCGTCCACGTCGGTATAGATCAGGCATTCGCTGGCTTTGAGCGCGGCGGCCACGGCCACGGCCGAGGTATCTGAGCCACCCCGGCCCAGCGTGGTGATGTTGCCGTCTGCGTCCACGCCTTGAAAGCCGGTAACGATGACGACACGCCCAGCATTCAGGTCGGCACGCACGCGGGTGTCTTCAATCGACTCAATGCGGGCTTTGGTGTAAGAGTTGTCTGTACGAATGGGCACCTGCCAGCCCGCATAGCTGACGGACGCCATGCCCTCGGCTTGCAGCGCAATGGCCAGCAAGGCGCTGGAGGCTTGCTCGCCTGTGGCGGCCAGCATGTCCAGTTCGCGGTGGTAGGCGTCGCTGGTTCGGGATGGAGCCAACTCTTTGGCCAGTCCGAGCAATCTGTTGGTTTCTCCGCTCATGGCGGAAGGAACGACCACCATTTGGTGACCAGCACGCGCCCATTTGGCGACGCGCTTGGCAACATTGCGAATGCGCTCTGCCGAGCCCATCGAGGTGCCGCCGTATTTGTGAACGATCAAGGCCATTGTATTGTTGAGGTGCGCAAAAGCTAGGGATTGTACCAATGCAAAACTGTGCCCTCACGCCTGACAAACCCTGTGCCCACCTTGATTTGGATGCGGTGGCCGCGTGTGGTGCATGCGGCAATTTGGTCCAGCAGCTCGGTCAACTGCGCCGTGCTGGGCACATTCTTGAAAGCATCCAGCAGCCAGTGGCGCAGTAGATTGGCCTGGCGCGCACGGCTCAAAGCTTGCAGAGATTTGATAGCGGGCGGCTGCCCCACAAGTGCCAAGTCCTGCAAGGCCACATCGTGAAGCACTTCTTGCGCCTGTGCAGCGTGGCTGGCACTGCGCGCAAAGGTGTCCCTAAAGTGGGGAAAGCTAGCCTCCAGCGCAGGCAGAAGGCGGGCACGAATGCGGTTGCGGGTGAACTGCTGGTCTAGATTGGTGGGGTCTTCAATCCAAGCCACGCTTTGGTCGCTGAGCCAGCCACGAATCTCACTGGCCTGCACTGTCAGCAGCGGGCGGTGGTAGGTGATGCCGTTGCGTGTCCACGTGGCTGGCATGGCGCTCAAGCCGGGCAAGCCCGCGCCACGGCTCAGGGCCAGCAGCAGGGTTTCTACTTGGTCATCGGCGTGTTGGGCCAGGGCAATGGTGCGAATAAGCCACTCGCCCGCTTGGGGCGGGGCTGGTGCTTCAAAGGCTTGGTAGCGCGCACGCCGAGCAGCGTCTTCAGGGCTTTGGCCTGGCGCATGGCGCGCATCCACGTGCCTGACCAGCAAGGGCACCCCCAACGAGGTGCAAAAGGTGTGGCAGTGACGCTCAAAGTCGTCGGCTGCCGCCTGCAATCCGTGGTGAACATGCAGCGCCTGCACCTGGCCGGGCCATTGGCGGGCGCATGCCAACAGCAGCGCGGTAGAGTCGGCGCCGCCGCTGTAAGCCACCGTCAAGGGCAAATCAGGATGGAAGGCGCCGATGGCGCTGGCCAGCGTTGTGCTCACGCCAGCCTTTTGCCGGGCTTATTTGGCCGCGGCCTTGGTGTCGGTGAAGCGGCCGTAGCTTTGCAGACGGTCGTAGCGACGCTCCAGCAACTCCTTGACCTTCAGGTCTGCCACTTGGCGGTAGGCATCGCTGAGCGCGCGCTTTAAAAATGCAGCCATCTGCTTGTGGTCGCGGTGCGCACCACCCACGGGCTCGTTGACGATCTTGTCCACGACGCCCAGGGCTTTCAAGCGGTGCGCGGTAATGCCCAGCGCATCAGCGGCCTCTTGCGCCTTGTCAGAGGTTTTCCAGAGGATGGAGGCGCAGCCCTCTGGGCTGATGACTGAATAAATAGAGTATTGCAACATCAGCACCTGATCGCCAATCGAAATAGCCAGTGCGCCGCCCGAGCCGCCTTCACCAATGATGGTGGTGATGATGGGCACCTCCAGCTGGGCCATCTCGAAGATGTTGCGGCCAATGGCTTCTGACTGCCCACGCTCTTCCGCATCAATGCCGGGATA
>JBIKZP010000057.1:0-8984 GCA_044354655.1 Rhodoferax sp.
GATGCAGGCATCACAGCCGCACGCCAGGCCGTCGTTTTGGCGGCTGGCGGACGAACCTCTGGCTAGGGGTTCAGGCGATGGGCGGTTTGTGGCCAGGCGCAGTCACGGCGCTGGCAAAAGGGCGGTGGCTGTTAGGCCAAGAAAAATGCGGCAAGGCCGGAGGACGGGGCTCAAAAAGATCTGGCAGCAGCGCCACAGAATGGCACATGGTGCAGTCGCCACATTTGGCGCAGCCTGGGTCATGCGCCTCGCTGTTGACACTTGGCGCGGGCGTTTCAGCGCCAGTCACCGCAGCATGCGCAACGTGTACGCTGGGCGCATGGGTGTCGGTGTGGGTAGGGGTGTCGGTGTGGGTAGGGGTGTCGGTGCGTGTCAGCTCAACATGTCCGTGACAGGGTTCCGGCGCTTGTTGTGCAGTGTGCGCAGGGCTGGGCAAAACCAGCCCGGCCGCCATGGCATCACCCGCCCACGCGCGCCAGGGCAGCAAGACAATTAACAGGGTGAGGATCAGGGTGCGCATCAGTGAATCAGTGAATCAGGCAATGGCTGCCACTATATGCCGAATCAACGCATGCGCTTTGACAGGGGTCATAAAACCTGACACCGCCAAAGGCGGCGGAGCCAGGCTGATGCGCATGACTCAATGCGCCAGAATTTTCGACAGGAAGTCTCGTGTGCGTTCGCTCTTGGGGTTGTTGAAGAACTCTACGGGTGTGTTTTCTTCAACAATCTGGCCGTGGTCCATGAAGATCACGCGGTCGGCTACCGAGCGGGCAAATCCCATTTCATGCGTGACGCACAACATCGTGATGCCCTGGTTGGCCAGTTCTTTCATCACGTCGAGCACTTCGTTGATCATCTCTGGGTCGAGCGCCGAAGTGGGCTCATCAAACAGCATGATCTTGGGGGTGAGGCACAGCGCCCGCGCAATAGCCACACGCTGCTGCTGGCCGCCTGACAGTTGCAAGGGGTACTTGGCTGCCTGCTCGGTAATGCGCACACGCTCCAACTGCTGCATGGCGCGCTCTTCGGCTTCTTTTTTGGACACACCGCTCACCCACATCGGGGCCAGGGTGAGGTTCTCCAGCACCGTCAGGTGGGGGAACAGGTTGAACTGCTGAAACACCATGCCGACGCTTTTGCGGATGGCATTGACAGCCTTGATGTTGTCTGTGAGCTCGGTACCGTCTACCACCAGACGGCCTTCTTGGTGTTCTTCCAGGCGGTTGATACAGCGAATGAGGGTGGATTTACCAGAGCCCGAGGGGCCGCAAATCACGATGCGCTCGCCCTTGGCCACGCGCAGGTTGATGTCGCGCAGCACATGGAAATCGCCAAACCACTTGTTGACGCCGTCGAATTCAATGATGGGGGATTCTGTAGTCATTGTGTTGATCACTTGAAAATGGTTACTGGCGGCGGGTGCCTGTATTGAGGTGCTGTTCTATCCACTGGCTGTAGCGAGACATGGCGTAGCAAAAAACAAAGTAAATGCCGGCCACGAACAACTGGCCTTCAAAGAAGAATTTGCGCCAGTCAGCATCGCCCAGCGCCAGTTGCAGGGCGCCGGTGAGGTCATACAAGCTGACGATGGTCACCAGGGAAGTGTCTTTGAAAGCGCCGATAAAGGTGTTCATGGTCGCCGGCACCACCAGGCGCAGCGCCTGGGGCAGCACCACCATCAACATGGTTTGCCAGTAGCCCAGGCCCAGCGACTGGGCCGCTTCAACCTGGCCTTTGGGAAGTGCCTGCAGACCACCGCGCACCACTTCAGCCAGGTAGGCCGCGGTGAACAGCGTCATGCCAATGAGCACCCGCACCAGCACGTCAATGGTGCTGCCTTGCGGCATGAACAGGGGCAGCATGAAAGAGGCCATGAACAGCACAGAAATAAGGGGCACGCCACGAATCAACTCGACATAAACCACGCAGATGGTGCGAATACCCGGCATGCGCGACTGCCGGCCCAACGCCACCAAGACAGCCAGCGGGAAGGCAATCAGCAAACTCAGTGTTGACAGCATCACGGTCAAGGGAAAGCCACCCCAGCGCGCGGTTTCTACCGGCACCAAGCCCATCACGCCACCGTGCATCAGTGTCAGGAACACGGCAATAACCGCCACCCAAAGCAGCGCCAGCCAAGCGCGCCAGAAGGGACGGTAGCAGCTCGCGCCAATAGCGCCCAGCATCAACAGGCAAGCCACCAGCGGGCGCCACTGCTGCTCATAGGGGAAGCGGCCAAAGAGGATCAGGCGGTATTTTTCAGCCACCACGCCCCAGCAGGCGCCCACATGCTCGGCCGCACGGCAAGCCGCGTTGTCAGCGCCATAAACGGCGTTGTAAATGCCCCAGTTGAACATGGGGGGCAGGGCCAGGGCCAGCACAGCCAGCACCAGCAAGGTGGTCAGCGTGTTGTTCCAGCCGTCAAAGAGGTTTTTCTTCAGCCAGTGCACCAGGCCTGTTTCAGGGCTTGGCGGGGGCCGACTGGCAACAGGTGTGAATTCCAGTGTGGTATCAGTCATGGCTTGTTTTCAACGCTCTTTAAGCAGAGAACGCTTGTTGTAGGCGTTCATGATCCAGGAAGTCAGGAGTGACAGGGTCAGGTAGCACGCCATGATGAGGGCAATGCACTCAATGGCCCGCCCTGTCTGGTTCAGGGAAGTGGTTGAAATAGACACCAGGTCGGGGTAGCCGACGGCCACGGCGAGCGATGAATTCTTGGTCAGGTTCAGGTACTGGCTGGTCACCGGTGGAATGATCACCCGCAAGGCTTGCGGCAGCATCACCAGACGAACCTCTTGCCCACGCGCCAAACCCAGTGCCGCACTGGCCTCATGCTGCCCAAAAGGCACGGCCTGAATGCCGCCACGCACAATTTCAGCAATGTAGGCCGCGGTGTAAATGGTCAAGCCCACAAGAACCGTCATGTATTCAGGGGTGACAGAGCCACCGCCCACCACGTTGAGTTCGGTTTTCTCGGGAATGTCCAGGTCCGAAGCACTGCCGCCCAGCAGCCAGCCCAAAAAGGTCAGGCCAATAAGCAGGAGCACGGCGGGCAGAACCACCTGTCGGGTTTTGCCCGTGGCTTCAAAGTGCAGCTTGGCTTGGCGTGTCCAGAACCAGCTGGCCACCACGCCGGCGACCAAGCCGATGACGGTGAACACATGGCCGTCAGCCCAGATAGGAATAGGAAACTGGAGACCGTTCTTGCTGAAAAAGACACCATTCAGAGGGCGCAGGGCTTCCTCGATGGTGGGCAAGGTTTCGGTCAATATAAAGTACCAAATGAACAACTGCAGCAGCAGCGGCACATTGCGGAAAAATTCTACGTAGGCGGTGCACAGGGTACGCAGCAAAAAATTGCGCGACAGACGTCCGATACCAATCGCCGTACCCAACAGGGTAGCGAGCACAATGCCAACCAGGGCGACGCGCAAGGTGTTGGACAGACCCACCAAAAAGGCTTTGCCGTAGCTCTCGGCCGAATCAAACGGGATGATGCTCTCGCCAATGGAAAAACCGGCGGGTTGCAGCAGAAAGTCGAAACCGCTCTTGATACCACGCAGACGCATGTTCTCAAGGGTGTTGCCCAGGAGGTAGAAGCCGGCGCCGAAAATCAGCGCCAGGGCTACCACCTGATAAAGCACATGGCGCAGCGCTTGGCTGCGCCAAGACCAGTCCCGTTTTACGACCGGGGCTGGCCTTGAAGGCTTCATTTTTTGCATTATTAACGCACTGGGGGCGCGTACATCAAACCGCCCTTGTTCCACTGGTTATTGGCACCACGTGGCAACTTGAGAGCCGATTTAGGGCCGACATTGCGCTCAAACACTTCACCGTAGTTGCCCACGGCCTTGATGGCGCGGTACGCCCATTCTTTGTCCAGGCCCAGCAGTTTGCCGGTGTCTTCCGAGGTACCCAAAATGCGCATCACGACGGGGTCGGTGCTGGACTTCATCTGGTCAACGTTGGCTTGTGTGATGCCGTACTCTTCAGCTTCCAGCAAAGCGTAAACCACCCATTTCACGATGGCAAACCACTCGTCATCACCACGACGAACCGATGGTCCGAGGGGTTCTTTGGAGATCAGCTCAGGCAGGATCAGGTGGTCATCAGGTTTGGTGGCTTCTTTGTTGCGAACAGAAGCCAAGCCAGAGGCGTCGGTGGTGTAAACCTGGCAACGGCCGGTGAAGTAAGCCTTGTTAGTGGCTTCCTGGGTTTCAAACACCACAGGCTTCATGTTGAGCTTCATGGCCTTGGAGTAGTCAGCCAGGTTTTTCTCGGTGGTGGTGCCGGACTGAACGCAAACGGTAGCGCCCTTGAGCTGTTTGGCGCTGGTGATCTTGGACTTCTTGGTCACCATGAAGCCTTGGCCGTCATAGTAAGTGGTGCCAGTGAAGTTCAGGCCCAAAGAGGCGTCACGGGTCAGGGTCCAGGTGGTGTTGCGTGACAGCACGTCAATTTCACCGGATTGCAGGGCGGCGAAACGTTGCGAGGCGTTCAGCGGGGTCCATTTGACCTTGCTGGCATCGCCCAACAGTGTGGCGGCTACCGCTTTGCACACGTCGACGTCCAGACCGGACCAGTTACCCTGGCTGTCTGCGGCGGCAAAACCGGGCAGGCTGGGGTTCACGCCGCAGATAACTTGACCACGGGCCTTGATGGCGTCGATGGTTTTGCCTGCATGGGCAGGGGCGGCCATGATGGCGCCCATAGCGGCCACGATGGCTGCCATGGCTTTGACTTTATTCAAATACATACGAAGTACTCCAGTTAAAAAAGTTGAATCATGAATTGGCGAAGCTGTCACACTTTGATTCAATCAGGGTGTGGACTTTATCAGTCCTCGGTAGCAGCCTGCATCCGGGTTTACTCTTGAGGCCTATGCAAAAAATTTATGAGTTGATTCTTCTCAAAATTTTTCAAGCAGGGTAAGCGCTATAAGCATTATTTGTGCCACTCAATGAAGCAGGAGGCTTTTTGTTGGCTTGCCTGGGGCTGCTCCACGGGACGGGCTTGGCAGGGCGTCGCGACGGTGACAATGCCACTTTGTGGTGCGTACGGGCGCGCTTATCCTTTGCCTGCAACAGGTGCAAGCCAGGTTTCCTACCCCCTTGAAGAAAGAAAACCCCATGGACCCCATTTCCGGCCTGTCGGCCCCAGCCAGCCCCAGGGTCCAACGCGCGCACCACCGTTTTTGGCCCAAGCGGCTGCCGCTGTCTATCACCTTGCCCGAGACGTCTCTGTGGGACAACCTGGATACCAGCGCCCGGCGTTACCCCCACAAAGCGGCCCTCGTTTTCTTTGGGCAGGTGCTCAGTTATGCCGAATTGGTGCACAAAGCCGAGCGATTGGCGGCCTACCTGAAGAGTCTGGGCGTGGAAAAGGGTGACCGCGTGGTGCTCAACATGCAAAACTGCCCGCAACTGGTCATTGCGCACTTTGCCATTTTGCGGGCCAATGCCGTGGTGGTGCCCGTCAACCCCATGAACAAGGCGCAGGAGCTGGCGCACTACATCACCGACCCCGCCGCCCGCGTTGCCATCACCACCTCTGATCTCGCGGCCGAGCTGGCGCGCGCCAGCGACGCGCTGGCCCCCGGCCAAGGCCTGGCGCATTTGTTGGTCACCCAGTTCACCGATGCCTTTGATGCCGAGCTTGCCGGTGACAACGCCCCGCCCGCCGCCTGGACCGACTGGCTGCTGACCCCGCACGCGCTGCCTGCTCTGCAAGGTGGACAGGTGCATGGCTGGGACGAGGCCTTGAGCCACACCTTGCCGGCACCTGAATTGAGCGTAGGACCTTCCGATCTGGCCATCCTGCCCTACACCAGCGGCACCACGGGGCTTCCCAAGGGGTGTATGCACAGGCATTCCAGCATCATGCACAACGCTATGGCCAGCGGCTTGTGGGGCAACGGATCGGCCGAAAACGTGGTGCTGGCCGTGGTTCCCATGTTCCACATCACAGGCATGGTGAGCATGATGCACACCAGCATTCGCAGCGCAGCCACTTTGATTTTGATGCCGCGCTGGGACCGCGAGCTGGCGGGCCGCCTGATCTCGCGCTGGCAAGTCACGCACTGGACCAACATTCCCACCATGGTGATTGATTTGTTGGCCAGCCCCAATTTTGCAAGCTTTGACCTCTCCACCCTGGTCTACATTGGCGGCGGTGGCGCTGCCATGCCGCAGGCTGTGGCGCAACGGCTGCTGGAGCAGTACGGCCTGCGTTATATAGAAGGTTACGGGCTAACCGAAACTGCCGCGCCCTCGCACAGCAACCCGCCCGATCATCCCAAGCAGCAATGCCTGGGCATCCCCTTCATGAGCACGGATGCCCGTGTGATTGATCCCGACACCTTGGCAGAAATGCCGGTTGGCCAGCAGGGTGAAATCATCATGCACGGCCCCGAGGTGTTCCAGGGCTACTGGAAGCGGCCAGACGCCACCGCTGAGGCCTTCATCACCCTGGAGGGTAAGTCCTTCTTTCGCTCGGGTGACCTGGGCCATGTGGATGAGGACGGCTACTTTTTCCTGACCGATCGACTCAAGCGCATGATCAACGCCTCGGGCTTCAAGGTCTGGCCCGCCGAGGTGGAGGCGCTCATGTTCAGCCACCCGGCCATCCAAGAGGCTTGCATCATCGCCACCCAGGACAGTTACCGCGGCGAATCGGTCAAGGCAGTGGTGGTGCTGCGTGCGTCCCACGCGGACATCACCAGTGAGCAAGACATCATCGACTGGTGCCGAGAGCACATGGCGGTCTACAAGGTGCCCCGCGTGGTGCAGTTTGTGGCGGCGTTGCCCAAAAGTGGCAGCGGCAAAGTCATGTGGCGTTTGTTGCAGGAATCTGAGGGCAAGTGATGCAAACTTCAAATCAGGATCAACTGGGCAAGCCCTTGGCCGGTTGGCGGCTGCGCCTCTACACCGTTATTTTTGAAGCCGACACCCCCGCAGGGCGGCGTTTTGACCAGTGGCTGATCGCCCTGATTCTGACCAGCATCGCCGTGGTGGTGATTGACAGCATGCAAAACATACCCCGGACCTACCGTTCGGGTATTGTGGTGTTGGAGTGGTTGTTTACCGTGCTGTTCACGCTGGAATATGCGGCTCGGCTGCTGTGTGTGCGCCACCCCTGGCGCTACGCCTTGAGCTTTTACGGCATCGTTGATTTGTTGGCCCTGCTGCCCACTTACCTGGCCTTGTTGGTGCCGGAGGTGCAGGCGCTGATTGATGTGCGGGTGCTGCGTTTGCTGCGGGTGTTTCGAATCTTCAAGCTCACGGCCTACGTGTCTGAGTACCAGTCGCTGGCGCTTGCGTTGCGGGCCAGCCGCCGCAAGGTGCTGGTTTTTTTGTCGGTGGTGCTGATGATTGTGTTGGTCATGGGCACCTTGATGTACGTCGTGGAAGGTCCTGCTAACGGCTTTACCGACATTCCTACGTCGGTGTATTGGGCCATCACCACCATGACCACCGTGGGCTTTGGCGACATCACGCCCAAGACCGATCTAGGCCGCTTGATTGCATCGGCCATGATGCTGCTGGGCTGGGGCACCTTGGCGGTGCCTACCGGCATCGTCACCGCCGAGATGACCGCCAGGCGCATGCGCGCTACCACAACCATCCTCACCACCCGTACCTGCCATGAATGCCTGACCGAAGGCCAGGCCGCAGAGGCTAATTTTTGTTTTCACTGTGGTGCGCGTCTGCCTGAATACCTGTATGGTTCAGACGATCAAGGCCCTGAAAAAACCTGAACTCAAACCTGGAAAATGATCGCTATGAACCGCACCTTCAAAATAACGGCAATTGGCTCGGTAGCCTTGCTGGCGCTTGGCGCCTTGGCCCTACCCGGGTACAGCTCGTACACGGTGCACGCCGAACTCAAGGCGCTGGCTGGCCAGGCCCGCCAGGGTGATGTTGAACTGAGTAAATTGGCGCATGAGGCCGGTTTGTTTTCTTCCAAGGGCTCGGTGGAACTCAGCCTGCGCTCCAAATGCGCGGCAGACGAAGACCAGCAACCGGTAGCGATCAAGGTGGACTACAAGGTCAGCCATATGCCCAGCCTGACGGGACTGAACCGCTTCGAGTGGAAGGCCACCCCGCTGGGTGAGGTCGGCCAGGCGCTGGGTTCCTTGCTGGGCACGGGGTTGTCGGGCCAGGGTTCTGTCACGTACGCCGGCCTGGTGCAAACCGACATGGGCCTGCCTGAAATCTCGTTTGCCCGTGGCGGCGAATCTATTCAAGTCACACCGTCCAAAGGCCGCCTGGCCGTGGGCAAGACCGCCTTGCAGTTTGACTGGTTGGTGGAGCGCGCGGTGCTAAGGGGCCGGGGCAATGCGCTGGAAATGAAGCAGATCAAATTAATGCTTGATTTGCAAAACCGCAGCATGGGCACCGGCATCGCCAACTTTGGGGTCGACTCGGTCAGTGCCGGCATGTTTTCCCTGCAAGGTTTTCAGGTCAGCAGTGAGACCACGGAAACCGGTGGCCGGCTGAACTCCAAAATCACCGAGAGCTTGCGCAGCGCCGAGTTCATGGGCCAGTCCCTCAAAGACATGCGGCTAGAGGCCGTGGTCAATGGTCTGCATACGCCCAGCGTGCAAACCCTCACCACCTTGTTCAGCGAGAGCTGTGGCTTTCAGAACATGACCCGCGACGAACACCAGCAAGCGCGTGTCGCCGTGAAAGCGCTGCTGACCTCTGGTCTTTCGTTCGGCATTACCGCGCTCAAAGGCAGCAGCCAAAGCGGTGGCATTGACGGCAACTTCTTGGTGGAGTTGCAGCCCTTCAAAGGCGACAAAGTGTCCCTGGCGCAACAACTCAAGTCGGCGGGGCAGCTGACGGTCACCGGCACCCTGGTCACGCCTGCGCAAAAGGACCTGGCGCTGAGCACCGGTTTTGTGCGTGAAGTGCCCGCCGGCCTACAGGCCTCGTACAACTACGCTGCGGGCCTGCTCAAGGTCAGCGACAAAGCGCTGG
>JBIKZP010000430.1:0-2937 GCA_044354655.1 Rhodoferax sp.
CCTCGGGTGACACCGTGAGTGCCGCCATCTCAGCGGTGCGTGCTTCCGGGTACGCGTACAGCGCGGCACAGGCAAAGATCACGCCGTCATGCTCGATCACCGTGTAATTACCCACATCTCGCTCAATCTCGGTGCGACTGCGTTTGACCAAAGTGCCGTCTTTTTCAAACGGTTCAATCAATTGCAAAATGCCGCCCACATCGTCCACCGAGGCCTCACGCAGGCTTTCCAGCTTCTCGTCCACCACCATGGTGCCAATGCCGTCGTGCACATAAACCTCCAGAAGGATGGAGCCGTCCACGGCAAACGGGATGATGTGGCTGCGCTCCACGCCGCTTTTACAGGCTTTGACGCAATGCTGCAGGTAGAACGCGGTGTCGGTGGGCTGGTTGGCGCTGGGCAGTTCTGCAAGCAGTTTTTCGGCCATGGCCAGAGGCAGCTCGGTGTCGATGGGGTTGTCTTCGCTCTCGGGTTCGGTCGGGCGCATGCGGATGCCGGCCACCTCGGTCACAAAAATCAGTTTGTCGGCCTGCAAGGCGGTCGCCACCGAGGTGGCTACCTCTTCCATCGTCAGGTTGAAAGCTTCGCCGGTGGGCGAGAAGCCAAAGGGCGACAGCAGCACCATGGCGCCCATGTCCAGCGTGCGCATGATGCCCGACGTGTCGACCTTGCGCACCAGGCCTGAGTGCTGAAAATCAATGCCATCCACAATGCCCACTGGACGGGCCGTCAAGAAGTTGCCCGACAGCACGCGCACCGTGGAGCCTGCCATGGGGGTGTTGGGCAAACCCTGGCTGAAGGCCGCTTCAATTTCGTAGCGCAATTGCCCGGCAGCCTCCTGCGCACAGTCCAGCGCCACTTCGTCGGTAATGCGCAGGCCGTGCGAGTAGCGCGGCGAATGGCCTTTGGCCTGGAGTTGCTCGTTGACCTGCGGGCGAAAACCGTGCACCAGCACCACCTTGACACCCATGCTCTGAATCATCGCCAGGTCTTGTGCCAGGTGCGGCAATTTGCCCGCAGCAATGGCTTCGCCGGCAATGCCCACCACAAAGGTCTGGTTGCGAAATTTGTGGATGTAAGGTGCCACCGACCGGAACCAGGGCACAAAGGTGAAGTTGAAAACTGAGGACATGCAGAGAAGGACCGTAGGTTGGTAACAGGGCAGGGATAATCCTCGATTCTCTACGAAGTTATTGCCTTGACTGCCCAGACCCTTCAAATCGAATTTCCCGAATCTCTGCCCGTCTCAGGCAAGCGTGAGGAAATCATGGCCGCCCTGGCGGCGCACCAGGTCATCATCGTCTGTGGCGAAACCGGCTCTGGAAAAACCACCCAATTGCCCAAGATCGCGCTGGCTATGGGGCGCGGCAAGCTCAATGCACCGCCCGGCCAGGGCAAACTCATTGGCCACACCCAGCCCCGGCGCATTGCCGCCAGCAGCGTGGCCAAGCGCATTGCCGAAGAGCTCAAAACCACCTTGGGCGACGTCGTGGGCTTCAAAGTGCGTTTTCAAGACCGGCTGAGCCGCGACGCCTCGGTCAAGCTGATGACCGACGGTATCTTGCTGGCCGAGACCCAGACCGACCCATTGCTCAAGGCCTACGACACCCTCATCATCGACGAGGCGCATGAGCGCAGCCTCAACATCGATTTTTTGTTGGGCTACCTGCGCCAAATTCTGCCGCGCCGCCCGGATCTGAAAATAGTTGTCACCTCCGCCACGATTGATGCGCAGCGCTTTGCCGACCACTTTGCGTCCCGTCACGGCCCTGCACCGGTCATCATGGTGTCAGGCCGCATGTTCCCGGTGGAGCAGCGTTACCGGCCGTTTGAAGAATCACGTGAATACGATTTGAACTCGGCCATTGCCGACGGTGTGGACGAGCTATGGCGCGACGTGCACAACAGCGGCGACATTCTGGTGTTTCTGCCCGGCGAGCGCGAGATCCGTGAGGCCGCTGACCATTTGCGTCGCCACCTCAGCCACCAGCCCCTGTTTCGCCATGCTGAAGTGTTGCCCTTGTTTGCACGCCTGAGCCAGGCCGAGCAGGACCGCATTTTTGACGGCCATACCGGTCGACGCATTGTGCTGGCCACCAATGTGGCGGAGACTTCGCTCACGGTGCCAGGCATTCGTTACGTGATTGATGCGGGCACTGCCCGCATGAAGCGTTACAGCTTCAGAAGCAAGGTGGAGCAGTTGCTGGTGGAACCGGTGAGCCAGAGCTCGGCCAACCAGCGCGCCGGGCGATGCGGGCGAGTCGCCAACGGCATCTGCATCCGGCTGTATGACGAAAAAGACTTCAATGGTCGCCCGCGCTTCACCGACCCCGAAATTTTGCGCAGCTCCCTGGCGGGTGTAATTTTGCGCATGAAGTCGCTGCACATGGGGCTGGTGGAAGATTTCCCCTTCATCGAAAAACCGTCAAGCCGCGCCATTGCCGACGGCTACCAGTTGCTCAATGAGCTCGGTGCGGTGGACGATGCCAACGAACTCACGCCGATGGGCCAGGAACTGGCCAAATTGCCGCTGGACCCGCGTGTGGGCCGCATGATTCTGGAGGCGCGCAGCCGGGGTGCGCTGGACGAAGTGCTGGTGATCGCCAGCGCCTTGAGCGTGCAGGACGTGCGCGACCGCCCGATGGAGGCGCAACAACAGGCCGACCAGGCGCACGTGAAGTTTGACGATGAAAAGAGCGAATTCAGCGGCTACTTGAAACTCTGGAAATGGCTCGATAGCGCCCGCGGTGGCCAGGGCGCAGAACACAAACTCAGCAACCGCCAGTACGAGCAATTGTTGCGTCAAAATTTTGTCAACATTCGCCGCGTGCGCGAGTGGCGCGACATCCATTCGCAACTGCATACCGTGGTGGCCGAGCACAAGTGGCGGCTCAACACCTTACCCGCCAACTATGAGCAGTTGCACCTGTCGATGCT
>JBIKZP010000431.1:0-2933 GCA_044354655.1 Rhodoferax sp.
ATGTGAATCGTGTGGTGTGGAAGAAATACTAAACGGTTGACGCATGCGCCTGCTCATTGTTTCTCAGTATTTTTGGCCGGAAAACTTCAGAATCAATGATCTTGCGGCTGAAATGGTTAGCCGCGGCCACCAAGTTACTGTACTGACAGGGTGGCCCAATTATCCTGACGGGCAAGTTTTCCCCAAATTTCGCGCTGATCCGCACAATTTTCTGACCTATGAAGGGGTTGAGATCATTCGGGTACCAATGATGGGAAGAGGAACCGGTAGTTTTCGTCTTTTACTTAACTACCTAACATTTGCTGTTAATGCATCAGTACTCGGTATTTGGAAAATTCGTGGCCGCGATTTTGATGCAATCTTTACTTGCCAACTTTCTCCTGTAACAGTCGGGCTACCAGCGGCAGTGATACGCACCGTTAAATCTGCACCTATGATTTTTTGGGTGCTTGATCTTTGGCCTGATTCGTTGAAGGCGGTGGGTGTTATTCGCTCACCGCGAATGCTCAAGGGTGTTGGCTGGTTGGTTACATTGATTTATACACAATGTGATTTGATCCTTGCTCAGTCGAAAAGTTTTATTCCTGAAATTAGAAAATACACAAATGCGGATAAGCGAATTGAATATTTCCCTAGCTGGGCAGAGACAGTTTTCAACCACTCAGAAAACATTCCAGCAGTTGAAGTGCCTAAGAGTCCCGGAAGCTTTAGTGTCATGTTTGCCGGGAATATCGGTGATGCTCAGGATTTCCCGACTATTCTGACTGCGGCTGAACAGCTGCGTTCACATGCGCATATTCGATGGTTATTTGTGGGCGATGGGCGGGCTGCGCCATGGGTTGTGGAAGAAATTAAACGGCGCAAGTTGGGGGGGTGCATCTTGATGCTTGGACGGCATCCGCTGGAAAGGATGCCGGCTTTTTTTCAGCATGCGGATGCGCTATTGGTTAGTTTGAAAAATGAACCAATTTTTTCTATGACGATTCCAGGCAAACTTCAAGCTTACCTAGCAGCGGGAATCCCTGTTGTGGCAATGCTCAATGGTGAGGGGGCTGAAGTGGTAAGGCGCTCGAAAACGGGAGTAACCTGCGATGCCGGAAATCCAGAGGGATTAGCGGCAGCTGTTTTGAAGATATCAGTAATGACACAAGAAGAGCGCATGGCCATGGGGCAGAATGGACTAGATGTAAGTGCCCGTGAGTTTGATAGATCTAGTCTAATAGACAAGCTTGAAATATGGCTTCAGCAAGTGGTTATGCAAAGACAGCAAAAGGCGGGAGAGATATGAAACGACTTTTTGACCTAGTCGCGGCACGATGTGCGGATACGGATGGATTGCCGCATGCAAGCGAGTCTGAGCTTATCCATGGACTCGCGTCGACGTGGTTGACGGGCTCTTGGATTGATGAAAAGAACTGTTGATATTGTCTCGGCTTGCTGACGGCGCTGATTTTTTTCTTCGAGTGCGGGCGTTGGCATTGCAGGCTGGGGCTGCGCAGATTTGTACGGCAGATGCGGTGCAGCGGCTGTGTGGCAATTTGCAGGTGGATATTTCTAAGGCGCGCAGTTTGTTGGGCTGGGTGCCGCCGGTGTCTGTGGAAGAGGGGTTGAGGCGGGCTATGGGGGGTGGGGCTGGATTGCCGCGCTTCGCTCGCAATGACGGACGTGATGGGCGTGGTGATGTATGAAAAGATTCTTTGACTTAATTCTTGGTTTATTTGCCAGCGTCTTTTTGCTGGTGCCTGTGTTGCTGGTGGCCCTGGCTGTGCGCCTCACCTCCAAAGGCCCCGCCTTGTATTGGTCAGACCGCGTGGGCCGAAACAACAAGATTTTTAAAATGCCCAAGTTCCGCAGCATGCAGGTGGGCACGCCTGCGGTGGCCACGCATTTGCTGGGGAACCCAGACGCCTACCTCACGCCTATTGGCAGTTTCTTGCGCAAGAGTAGCCTCGACGAGTTGCCGCAGCTGTGGAGCATTTTGGTGGGTGATATGAGTTTCGTCGGCCCACGGCCTGCGCTGTTCAACCAGCAAGACTTGATTGCCTTGCGCACCGAGCAAGGGGTGCACACCATAGTGCCCGGCCTGACGGGCTGGGCGCAGGTTAATGGCCGCGATGAGCTGCCGATTCCAGACAAGGTAAAGCTCGATGTAGCCTACCTGCAGCGCCAGTCTTTGGGGTTTGACATGCGCATTTTGTGGCTGACTTTTGTCAAGGTGCTGCGCCGGGATGGCGTGTCACACTGAAGGTTGGCTCATCACATGTTGTGTCTACTGCCCCCACAAAGTTGAAAGTGGAGCTGCCCAGATGCCATCACCCAAGGGCATCGTCTCGTCGCCGTCGTACAGCAGAATCCCCATCTTGAACTGATCACCGGCTAGGCTGGCTAATTTTCTCAGTCCGCGCAGATCACTTGGCTTGACCGTGGCGGCGGCCTTGACCTCGACCATAGCAGCGTAAATTACGGAATTTATAGGCGTAAATTGCGGAATAGACGGCCCAAAAATTAGGCGTTGATGATAAAAAGTCGCTTGGAAACGGGCGACGCCCAGAAACTTTGCTGAAATCTTGGCTGAAGTGGCACGTCGTCCTGTCTTGGCGCAGTTTTTTGTCAAAGTTGGCGCCGTTCGGTAAACTGCGCCAAAATTGCGCCACTTGAAACTCAAACTGCGCCAACTCCAAAATGTCCACTGCCACTGCCTCTGCCACTGCCCCTGACCTGCTGAGCAGCATTCAGGCTACCGAGAGCGGACTGACGCTTGCTGTGCTCCTGACTCGACACCCTGACATGGCCAGACGTACGGCACAGCGCCTGATTGCCAAGCTGATTGAGAGCGGCCAGGTGACCGCGCTGGGTGAGGGCAGAGCCCGCCGCTATTTTTCTGTAGCGGTCCAATTGGGCACCAGCACAGAGGCCGCCAGGGTGGATACTTT
>JBIKZP010000058.1:0-8938 GCA_044354655.1 Rhodoferax sp.
TTGATGAGTTCAACCGGTTTTTTCGAGTGCAATCAGCCAAAGCGGCCCGTGATGTAGTCTTCAGTTTCCTTGCGGGTCGGTTTGAAGAAAAGCTGCTCGGTGGAGCCGAACTCCATCAAGTCACCCAGGTACATATAGGCGGTGTAATCGCTGCAACGGGCCGCCTGTTGCATGTTGTGGGTCACGATCACGACGGTGTAATCACTTTTCAACTCAGTGATCAGCTCTTCAATTTTGGCCGTCGAAATCGGGTCCAGTGCAGAACAGGGTTCATCCAGCAGCAGAACTTCAGGCTTGATGGCAATCCCGCGGGCGATGCAAAGGCGTTGCTGCTGTCCACCTGACAAACTGGAGCCATTTTGTTGCAGTTTGTCTTTAACCTCTGTCCACAAGGCTGCCTTGCGCAAGGCCCACTCTACACGCTCCTCCATATCGGTCGCATTGAGTGTTTCAAACAATTTCACGCCAAAGGCGATGTTGTCGTAGATGGACATGGGAAAAGGTGTGGGCTTTTGAAACACCATACCAACCTTGGCTCGCAGCAAGGCCACATCTTTTTTACTGGTGAGCAAATTCTCGCCATCCAGCAAAATTTCTCCCTCGGCCCGCTGCTCTGGGTAGAGCTCGAACATACGGTTAAATACGCGCAACAGCGTTGATTTTCCGCAGCCAGAAGGACCGATGAAGGCGGTAACTTTCTTCTCAGGAATTTCCAGGTTGATGTTCTTCAACGCGCGGAACTTGCCATAGTAAAAGTCAAGATTTTTTACAGAGATTTTTGAGCGCTCTGGCGAGGCCTGGCCCATAGTCATGTTTCCCATTTGCAGAAGCTCCAAAAGAGTGAGATCAGGACTTGCTGCGGGTCATCACCCGGGCAAGAATATTGAGTCCGAGAACAGCGATCGTGATGATGAACACACCTGCCCAGGCCAGCTTTTGCCAGTTTTCATAGGGACTCATCGCAAATTTAAAAATCGTGACGGGCAAACTCGCCATCGGCTCGCCCAGACTGGAGGTCCAAAACTGGTTACTCAAGGCCGTAAACAGCAGGGGTGCGGTTTCACCCGCAATGCGCGCTACTGCCAGCAATATGCCGGTGATAACACCGGAGCGAGCTGCGCGCATGGTGATGCTCAGAATCACTTTCCACTTGGGCGCACCCAATGCATAAGCAGCCTCACGCAGTCCGGAAGGTACAAGTTGCAACATGTTCTCGGTTGTACGTATCACCACAGGAATCACAATCAAGGCCAGCGCCATGATGCCGGCATAGGCTGAGAACGTTTTAAAGCGTGACACGATCACAGCGTAAACAAACAGTCCAATCACGATGGAGGGAGCAGACAACAAAATGTCATTCACAAACCGAGTGACTTGAGCCAACCAGCCCTTGGTGTCAAATTCAGCAAGGTAAATACCCGCCATGATCCCAATCGGTGTTCCCACAAAGGTCGCCAGCATCACCATCAAGAATGAGCCATAGATGGCGTTGGCCAAACCACCTTCATCGTTCGGGGGCGGCGTCATTTCGGTCAAAGTGGCCAGTGTCAGGCCATCGACACCCAAACGAACCGTTTCAAAGAGTATCCATGTCAACCAAAACAAACCAAAACCCATGGCCATCAAGGAAAGTGCCAACGCGATGCGGTTGACCAGTTTGCGTTGTGCATACTTGGCAAGCCGTGACTTTTCATGCGCAGCGGCATTGAACAAAGCTTCACTGGTACTCATGTCTTGGCTCCTTCATTCTTCTTCAACTGCGCCAGCAATAGCTTAGACAAGGACAACACCACAAAGGTGATGAAAAACAGCACCAGACCCAAGTACATCAATGAAGCCTGGTGCAAACCTTCACCCGCTTCAGCAAACTCATTGGCCAGCGCAGAGGTGATGCTGTTGGCTGCCTGGAACAGGCTGAGCGAATCGAGCTGGTTAAAGTTGCCGATGACAAAAGTCACGGCCATGGTCTCTCCAATGGCACGCCCCAAACCCAACATGATGCCGCCTATGACACCCGCCTTGGTATAGGGCAGCACCACAGTGGAGACAACCTCCCAAGTCGTAGCACCCAATCCATAGGCAGATTCTTTGAGCAATGTGGGCGTGACTTCAAAAACGTCACGCATGACGGCCGCAATGAACGGAATGATCATGATGGCCAAAATAATGCCTGCCGACAAAATACCAATGCCGACGGGCGGTCCCGAGAAAAATGCGCCCAAATAAGGAACGCCCTTGAACATGGCCTGCAGGGGTAGTTGCACATACGTGGACAGCAAAGGACCAAACACCAGCAAACCCCACATGCCGTAAACAATCGACGGTATGGCCGCCAACAACTCAATCGCCGTGCCCAAGGGACGTTTGAGCCAGGCTGGCGAGAGCTCGGTCAGAAACAAGGCAATACCAAAACTCACGGGCACAGCGATCAGTAGCGCGATGAACGAGGTCATCAAGGTGCCGTAAATCATCACCAGCCCGCCAAAGTCTTCTTTGACAGGGTCCCAGGTGGTACTGGTTAAAAAGCCCAGCCCGTATTTACTGATGGCAGGCCAAGCGCTGATGGTCAATGACACCAAAATAGCCACCAACATACAGAGGGTAAAAAGTGCGGCGCCTTTGGCGATCCAGCCAAAGACACGGTCTGCCATGGGCCCGGAGCGGGCCGCTTTCAAAGGAGGAGGTTTGGTCATAACACGCCCTAAAGACTGGTCAGTCTGGTTACCAAGAATCTGATTCGCTGAAAGTGTAGTTGACACGCACCAACTCCTATGAAATGGACTTTAAAGAGCCGGTTCTTGGTTCTTATTTGATCGCCACTGGCTTGCCAGCAGCATCAGTTGTGGTGGACCAGGCTTTTTCAATCGATGCGATCACGCTGCTGGGCATAGGCACGTAGTCCAGGTCAGATGCGCTTTTGGCGCCGTTTTTGTAAGCCCACGCAAAGAACTTGAAGGTCTCAGTGGCTTGGGCAGGCTTGTCCTGCTTGACGTGCATCAGGATGAACGTAGCGGTGGAAATAGGCCAAGAATTTTTTCCGGGCTGGTCGGTAATGAGTTGGTAAAACGATTTATTCCAGTCAGCGCCAGCAGCCGCGGCCTTGAAGGTTTCGTCATCAGGCGCCACAAACACACCCTCTTTGTTTTTCAACAAGGTGTAGGTCATCTTGTTTTGTTTGACGTAGGAATACTCAACATAACCAATCGAGTTGGGCAAACGGCCCACGAATGCGGCCACACCTTCATTGCCTTTTCCACCTGCACCAATAGGCCAGTTAACAGCTGTGCCCTCACCCACTTTCGATTTCCACTCGGGATGAACGCGGCTGAGGTAGTTGGTGAAGTTAAAGGTGGTGCCCGAGCCATCTGCGCGACGTACGACTGCGATTTCAGCGTCAGGCAGCGCCAGGCCGGCGTTCAAGGCCTTGATGGCCGCATCGTTCCATTTGGTGATCTTGCCGAGGTAAATATCACCCAGCACTTGGCCGTCAAGTTTCATCTGGCCAGGCGCGATACCTTTGATGTTGACGACAGGCACCGTGCCACCAATGACGGTGGGGAACTGAAATTGCCCTTTCTTCTTCAGGTCTTCGTCAGTCAAAGGCATGTCGGAGGCACCAAAGTCCACCGTTTTAGCATCGATTTGCTTGATGCCAGCACCAGAACCCACGGACTGGTAGTTGATCTTGACGCCAGTGGCCTTGTTGTAGTCGGCCGCCCATTTGGAATACAAAGGAGCGGGGAAGCTGGCGCCGGCACCGGTCACATCTTGCGCGCTGGCCAACGGAGCGAACGACAGAGAAACTACACCTGCCAGAGTGGCCAATGTAAGGTTGAAAGCAGTTTTCATGGGTAATCCTTGTGTGGAGTGAAGTGAATGGATGTGAAGCAACCACGCAAATATATGCAGCTTGTATGACAGTCCTGTGACATTGGGCCAAAGTATGCCCGTGGGCTCAAAAATAATAAAAAACAGTCAATTTCGCCCGGTTTGTCACAAGAATGTCACGAGAGCTTCTTATGGTTGGGGCCCTAAACAGTGGTTTCAATCCAGGAGTACCCCTTTGAACGCTACAGACAAGGCCTTAATTCAGCCCATCAAACACGATTTGGCAGACAGCTACGATGAAGAATTCGAGCTCGAACTGGAAGACCGTAACCTCGACGCCCTCGCCGACTCCGGCTTGGACATCAGCTCTGAGAGCTACAAAGAAGAACGTAGGCGGTACTTTCGCGAACTCTTTCGCATGCAGGCCGAACTGGTGAAGTTGCAAGACTGGGTGGTCAAAACCGGCCATAAGGTCGTCATTTTGTTTGAAGGTCGCGACGCTGCGGGCAAAGGGGGCGTGATCAAGCGCATTACCCAGCGACTGAACCCCCGCGTGTGCCGGGTAGCCGCTTTGCCAGCCCCCAACGACCGCGAGCGCACGCAGTGGTATTTCCAGCGCTATGTGTCGCACTTGCCCGCTGCGGGCGAAATTGTGCTGTTTGACCGCAGTTGGTACAACCGGGCTGGGGTGGAGCGCGTCATGGGCTTTTGTACCGACGAGCAGTACGAGGAATTCTTCAGATCGGTCACCGAGTTTGAAAAAATGCTGGTTCGCTCAGGTGTACAGCTCATCAAGTATTGGTTCTCTATCTCCGACAGCGAGCAGCATTTGCGATTTCTTGGCCGCATTCATGACCCGCTGAAACAATGGAAACTCAGTCCCATGGACCTGGAGTCGCGCCGTCGCTGGGAGGAGTACACCAAAGCCAAAGAAATCATGCTGGAGCGCACCCACATTCCTGAGGCGCCCTGGTGGGTAGTCCAGGCCGTGGACAAGAAAAAAGCACGTCTCAACTGCATTCACCACTTGCTGGCACAAATTTCATATGGAGAGATTGAGCACCCGCCAATTGAGCTGCCACCACGGGAGCGCCACGATGACTACGTGCGCATGCCGGTAGCGCAAGAAATTCATGTGCCCGAGGTTTATTGAAAGCGCCAGACCAGCCTCAATGCTATGCTGGCCTTCACGACATTGGTAATTAAAAACGCATGCAAAATGGAACTCGCCTGGCTGCAGTCGATCTGGGATCGAACAGCTTCCGCCTTGAAATTGGGCACCTCGACCACAACCAATTTATTCGCACCGAATATTTGAAAGAAACCGTTCGCCAAGGTAGCGGACTTGACCCTGAGCGCAACCTGACACCCGCCGCCATGCAAAGCGGCTGGGACTGCCTGGCGCGTTTTGGCGAACGACTGGCAGGGTTTAAAAGTGTTGAGGTTCGCGCTGTAGCCACACAAACCTTAAGAGAAGCGCGCAACCGCGATGTATTTTTAACCCAAGCCAACCGGATTTTGGGTTTTCCTATTGACGTGATTTCTGGGCGCGAAGAAGCTCGGCTGATCTACCAGGGAGTCGCTCAATCGCTGGCGCATTCTGACGAGCGCCGCCTGGTGATTGATATTGGCGGGCGCTCCACTGAAATGATATTAGGCCGTGGACTCACGCCAACCCTGATGGAGTCGTTTCGGGTGGGGAGCATTGCTTGGTCAACCCGGTATTTTGCCAATCAACAATTCAGCAAAGAAGCCTTCCAGATGGCTGAGATTGCCGCCAAAGCTGTATTGGATGAAGCACTCAACGCCTATAGCCCCGACACCTGGGATGTGGCTTATGGCTCAGCAGGTACGGTGGGCGCCGTGGGCGATATGCTGGCGGCTGCCGGCTGGCCCCAAGGAACGGTGACACGCGCTGGGCTGGATTGGCTAATGGACAAACTGCTTAGCGCGCAATCGGCCGACCGTATCAAATTACTTGGTCTGAAAGAAGATAGGCGCCCCATCATTGGTGGCGGCTTGAGTATCCTTCGCGCCCTCTTTGACCTGCTTCATATCGACCAGATGCAACTGGCCTCAGGGGGGCTACGCCACGGCCTACTGGTGGACATGATGGGAGGTACCGCTGACCCCACTGATTTGCGCGCCAGGTCAGTTCAACGATTAGCCACCAAATTTGGGGCAGATACCGTTCATGGCCAACGCGTCGGCCAAGTCGCCCTGCAATTACTGGCACAACTTGACGGTGGAGCCCAGACGAAAAACACATTAGGTACGCTTCCCGCGGCGCAAAAACTGAAATGGGCCGCGCAATTGCACGAAATTGGCAGCCATATTTCACATGCCGACTACCACAAGCACGGCGCCTATATTCTTGACAATGCTGATGCCATGGGCTTTTCCTTGTCTGAACTGCACCGCTTAAGCTTGCTTGTGCTGGGGCACCGGGGGAAACTGAGAAAACTTGAAGCCGACTTTGAGAATGGCACCTTCGTCAAGCAGTTGCTGACCTTGCGGCTCGCAGTAATTCTCTGCCACGCCCGACGCGATCCGGATATGGATGGTGTTCAGATTCAACTCGATACGCGCCGCCAATGCTTTGAAATTTCCTGCCGTACGGGTTGGGCTGCACTGTTTCCACAGTCGGCGCATCTGCTAAGGGAAGAGGTGCTGGCCTGGCAAAAAACGCCCTGGTCGATTTGCTTTGTGGAGGATTAACCCGGATTGGCTGGCAAGTCAGCATTTAAGCCGTCAACCCGGAAGACCTGATCAATCACGAAATTTCTTGAAGGCCAGGCGAGCGGCAACAGCGGTGAAGGAAAGAATAATGGCCACCACTATCCAGAAACCCTTGTCGTTTTGTGCCCAGGGTATGCCTCCCACATTCATGCCTAACAATCCGGCAATGATATTGATGGGCAAAGCCAGCACTGTCACCACAGTCAACACATAAAGACTGCGGTTATTGGCCTCGGTAGCCCGGCCTGCAATCTCTTCTTGCAATAGCTTGATGCGCTCTTGAAGTTCAGTCATGTCTCGCAGTACCACGGTGAACTCTTCGGTGGCTTGCCGCAAATCCTGCAAGTCATCCTCCCCAATCCATGTGGGGGGCTTTTGCAATAAACGGAACAAGGCAGCAGGCTCAGGCGCCAACAAGCGTTGCAAGCGCACCAAGAGGCGACGCAAGGCACCCAGATCCGCACGCTGTTTCTCCAATCGGTCAGAAAGCAATTGATCTTCAATCGTGTCTATCCGAACCGTGGTGTCACGAACAATGCGCACCAGCACATCGCCTTGGTCGTGCATCAGATGAACCAGCAAGGCCACGGATGATTGAATTTTCCGCCCCTGTTTGACAGCATCGCGCAGTCTGTCAATAGAGCGCAAGGGCTGCGAGCGCAAGCTAATCACACAGCGCGGATTCACCGTCAGCCACAGGCTGGAGATATCGGAGGACTCAAAATTAAAATCGAAGTGAACATCATTGATGACCGCCATCAGCATGTCATCGTCAAGTTCCACACGGGTGGAACGCGAGCCTTCATGCAGTGCCTCACGAAATACATCGGGAAGCAGCTTGTGGTCGCGCAGCCATTTCTCGGTGGCCGTGTGGCTCAAATTGAAATGCAGCCAGACAAAGCCCTGTGCCTGCCCTTCTAATTTTTCTGCTGCTAAAAATTCAAGCGCTTGATCAGCACTGACTGCACCGCCAACCCCATCGGGTGAAAAACAAAATCCGCAGATCAAACCTGTTGGATCTGAACCATAAGTTGCTGGAGTCATTGATTGCTAGCACCCTTCGATCAAACTATTTATTGTTGATGCAATTGATGACACTTTCATGACGAAACCATGTCAATCACCAGCCGGCAATGACGGCGATTGATTCACTTCAATGCATGGACTTGACGTGAAGCAATTAAACCATATAAACTGTATACACCGTTTAAATAAAAAAAGGAAAATTATGATAACTCTTGATAACAACCCCGTAAAAGCAGTACCCAATGATGCATCCAAACGCAAACCCGCGGCACCTTTGAAAATAGCACCGGCTAAAAAAGTAAGCGCCAAGGCGCCTGCAAAAAAATTAGCGGCTCGTGCAAGCAAGGCTCCTGCTACAGCTACAGCTACTACCAAAGCTGCCGTTAAAGTTGCCCTAAAGACTCCAGCGAAAACTCCAGTAAAAACCATAGCTAAACCAGTAGCAAAGTCCGTGACCAAGTCTGCGGCAAAGCCTGTATTAAAGCCCTCGACAAAAGCAGGCGTAACCGAGTCATCCAAAATTCGAGTACCCGCAAAACCAAAGGTGGAAAAACAACTAAAAGCCAAGAAGCCAAAATTGGTGCGTGACAGCTTCACCATTCCAAAGGCTGAGTACACCGTCATGGATGACTTGAAGCAACGCGCGACCAAGCTAGCGTTTCCAATCAAGAAAAGTGAACTGTTGCGGGCGGGTATCAAGGCGCTGGCGGCCATGCCCGATCAGGCGTTTCTGGCGGCATTGCAAGCCGTACCCGCCATCAAGACGGGGCGTCCGTCCAACGTGTAAGGGGGTTGGAGTGCTGGCCATCAACTGCAAGCCCTCCAGAAGTTCAAGCCCTAGAGTACTTCTGGGGCTTGAACCGTGAGCACCACGGTTTTTGGCGTGGCGTCCACCATGCGTGTTCGAAGCCACCAGACGGCGCCTTTTTTTACTGCGCACTCAGTGATGTTCAACCCCAAGAGTTCAGCAATCACCTGACCCAACACGGGTTGATGCCCAACCACCAGAACGGTTCCTTTAGCAGCAGGCCATTGCACCAAGGCCAGCAATTGCGCTGCGGTACAGTCCGGTGCCAACTCTTGCTTGATTTTGTAGTCGCGGCCCAAAGCCATAGCCGTTTGAACTGTGCGCCTGGCAGGGCTGACCAGTACGCGAGTGCTTTCAGGCAAGTGACCATCAAGCCAAGTGCCCATGCGTGAGGCATGTTTTTCGCCACGAGCAGTCAGTGTGCGGGCCAAGTCATCGCCTTCGCCAACCCCATCATGTGCTTGCGCATGACGCCACAACACCAGGTCCATCTCAGGCGCCTCCTACGTCGCTGTAGCGTTGCATAAGCGCTGCCTG
>JBIKZP010000059.1:0-8929 GCA_044354655.1 Rhodoferax sp.
AAGGACGGCCTGATCATGTCTCGCTTGTCTTTGAACGTGAGCCGAAAAATGACCCCTGACTGGCGCATTTTTGGGTATGCGCGCCTGGCCTCGGTGGATGGCGCCGCCAACACGGCCAGCCCTCTGACGCGCCAAACCACGGCCTCTACGGTGGGCATTGGCATGACTTACACCTTCGCACGCTCTTCCGCCCCCGCGGCTGACTAAGAACGCTTGGCAGTCGAGTAGAGAGTTTGGCCCGGTAGCGCTTGACGCTGCAGGGCTTCTTTTGATCACGGCGTCTGCGGCAGATGGGCGCGCACCACCGGCAGCGCCAGCGTGACCAGCCAGCAGGCGGTCAGCATGAGGACGGACCCGACCAGCGCGAAGAGCAGTCCACCCCACTGGTAAAGCAAGCCCGACAACAGGGTCCCCCCAAAGCGACCGAGCGCATTGGCGGCGTAGTAAAAACCGACGTCCTCAGCCGCTTTTTCGCTGCCAGCATAGGCCAAGATCAGGTAAGAGTGCACCGAAGAATTGACGGCAAAGGCGGCGCCAAACAGCACCAGCCCGCCCACCACAACCCACTGAAGATGTTGCACCTGCATGCCTACTGCAATGGTCAAGGCAATGGTGACAACCGCTAGGCCCGCCGACCACCAGCGCGCAGCAGGTACCTCGCTGCTCAGCCCGTCTGTGCTGCGCGTGACGATGTACGGTGCCAGCGCCTGGACCAAACCGTAGCCGATGGTCCAAAGCGCCAAGAAACCGCCCACCATGGTGAAGGTCCAGCCCGAGGCGTATAGAAAGACGGGCACACCCACGACAAACCAAACATCACGTGCGCCAAAAAGCACCACCCGCGCAAGGGCCAAGAGGTTGATGCCGCGATTTTTGGCAAACAACTCTTTCGCGGATTGGGAGGCTTTGCGCTTCCCCATCAAGCGCGGTACAAAGGCCAGCACACAGACCAGAACGACGCCCAGCAAAGCGGCCATGGACCACAGCGCCATGCCAAAACCGAGCTGATCAAGGAGCAAACCACCCATGAAAAAACCAATGCCTTTCATGGCATTTTTGCTGCCGGTGAACCAGGCGACCCACTTGAACAGCTGCCCGGAGCCCTGGCTTTGTGCCCGGTCCGCCGTGATTTTGATGGCTGATTTACTGGCGGTCTTGGTCAGGTCTTTGGCGACGCCACAGATGCCTTGTGCCACCACCACCCAGGCCACTGACATCGCCGCCGTCCATTCGGGTTGCAGCAAGGAAAGAAGCATGAATCCAATGATCTGCAGCGTCATGCCGACGGCGAGCATTCGGGCGATACCGTAGCGCGTCGCCAGCCAGCCGCCGATCAGGTTGGCCAGTACCCCGGCGGCCTCGTACAGCAAAAACAACAGGGCTAAGGTGAAAGATGAATAGCCAAGGCGGTAAAAATGCATCAGCACCATCATGCGCAGCGCGCCGTCGGTCAGGGTGAAACCCCAGTAGGCGGCCGTCACAATGGCGTAATCACGAACGGCGGCGTTTCGCTCGGCAAGTTCAGGCGTCAATGCGTTTGCCATGGGCTTCAGACGCCTGCACTTTTCATGTAACAGGCCAGGTCCACCATGCGGCAGGCGTAGCCCATTTCGTTGTCATACCAGGCGTAGACCTTCAGCAGCGTACCGTCAGTTACCAGGGTGGAGAGGGCGTCAACAATAGAGCTGCGGGTGTCGCCGGCATAGTCGGCGCTGACCAAGGGGCGCTCTTCATAGCCCAGAATGCCGGCCAGTGGACCGCGTGCAGCCGCTGCAAACAAGGCATTGACTTCTTCAGCCGTGGTTGCGCGCTGGAGTTCAAAGACGCAGTCGGTCAGAGAGGCATTGAGCACGGGCGCGCGTACGGCATGGCCGTTGAGTTTTCCTTTGAGTTCAGGGTAGATCAGGGCAATTGCCGTAGCACTCCCGGTTGTGGTGGGGGCCAAGCTCATCATCGCGCTGCGGGCGCGGCGCAAGTCTTTGTGTGGCGCATCGACCACCAGGTTGGTGTTGGTGGGATTGTGGATGGTGGTGATTTGCCCATGCCGGATGCCCAGGTTTTCCTGGATGACTTTCACCACCGGCGCCAGACAGTTGGTGGTGCAGGACGCGGCGGTGACGATGCGGTCGGTTGCCGGGTTGTAACGATCGTGGTTCACCCCAACCACGATGTTAAGAATGTTGCCCACCTTCACTGGCGCGGCCACGATGACGCGTTTGGCACCGCGGTCAAAATGACCTTGCAGGGTCTCGGGCGTGAGGAACTTGCCGGTGCACTCCAGGACCAGTTCCACCCCCATATCGCCCCAGGGGATGTCTGCGCTTGCGCTGTGGTCGCTGAATGACAGGACCTGTTCGTTGATGCGAATGGCCTTGTCATTCATGCCAGCAATGTCAGCACGCCAGGGGCCTTGAACACTGTCAAACGCAAGCAAATGGGCGGTGGCAGCCGCACCGCCTTTGATTTCGTTGAGATGAACGACCTCGAGGCGGTTGGCCCGGCGTGGGTCATCAGTAGGACGGTGCGCCGCACCCATAGCGGCTCTCAGCGCCAAGCGACCGATACGCCCCATACCGTTGATACCAACTTTCATGGCAATTACCCTTCAATGTTTGCAAAGCTTAGAAAAATTCTTCATTTTCGCTTCGCTGGATGTCAGTTCCATGACAAAACCTTACCGCCTGCCCGTGACATCAGTTTGTCACATGCGTGCGTTTCAATCTGTCGGGTGCTCTTGGTCAGTGGCCAATGAGCCAGATGTTTTTTCTCTTATTTCATATTTTTGCGGAGTTTTCATGGCACATGATTTTGATGACGACAGTTGCAACCCCTCGACCAACGAGCATTTTCAAACGGTGCTGAACCAAGCGCTTGAAAATCCGTCGCGCCGCCGCCTGATTCAAGGCGGTTTTGGTTTGGCTACCCTGTCGGGTTTGGCCATGCTGCCCGGTTGCGCCAGCGTGGGCCAGTCGGCTGCAGCCGGCAAGGCCGCTGCACTGGGTTTTGCCTCGGTCGACAAGAGCATTTTGGACAACGTGATTTTGCCGCCCGGCTACAGCTTCAAGGTATTACACGCCAGCGGTGACCCCCTCAACGCCAGCGTCCCGGCCTATTCAAACCGTGGCGTGGAGAGCGACGACTGGTCGGCCCGCATCGGCGATCAGCATGACGGCATGGACATTTATTACATCGACGCTGCTGGCAAATACGCCGACAAAGACACGGGGCGTGCGGTCTTGAGCGTGAACCACGAGAGCTCGGCTGAGGCGCATTTTTTGCACGCCAAGGGCCAGACCTCCAACGGTATTTCGGGCCGCAAGTTTGACCAGTTTGGCCAATGGGATCTGGGCAGCCGCCCGGAGCTTGAAGTCTTGAAAGAAATCAATCTGCATGGCGTCTCCGTTGTGGAGTTGAGCAAGACAGCCACCGGCTGGAGCTACAAGCTCGACTCGCCGCTGAACCGCCGCGTGACAGCGCAGACGCCGGTGCGCATCACCGGCCCTGCCGCCCACCTGGCCGATATTCGCACGCTCATGGCAACCCGCTACGACCGCACGGGCGCCACCAGCCGGGGCACCTTGAACAATTGCGGCCACGGCAAAACGCCCTGGGGCACTTACCTGGCGTGCGAAGAAAACTGGGCCGTGTATTTTCAGATGCCCTTGGGCAGCAATCCAGTCGATGCCAAAACCATGGCTTCGCGCAAGCGTTATGGCGTTGTCAACGAGCCGCTGACCAGCGCCAACAAAACCGAGCGCAGCCAGGGCTGGCACACGGTGTCGACCACCGACGACCGCTTTGCGCGCTGGAATATTGCCGCAACAGGCAGCATGGCGGTTGAGGATTTCCGCAACGAACCCAACACCTTTGGCTTCAACGTTGAAATTGATCCATTGGCGCCCAATGCCGTACCCGCCAAACGCGTGGCCATGGGTCGCTTTGCCCACGAGGCTGCGGTTTGCGGTCTGCCTAAAGTGGGCGCACCGCTGGCCTTTTACATGGGCTGCGATTCGCGCAACGAGTACATCTACAAATTCGTGTCTACGGCCCTGTGGGACGCCAAAGATGTGGGCGGCGGCATGGCGGCTGGCGACAAGTATTTGTCGGAAGGCAAACTCTACGTGGCCAAATTCAACGCCGATGGCAAAGGCCAGTGGATTGAGATGACGTTTGCGGACCCTCGCATCGCCAACCACACCGCTTACCGCTTCGCCAACCAGGCCGACGTGCTGGTCAATGCGCGCCACGCGGCCGATGCCCTGGGTGCCACCAAGATGGACCGTCCCGAGTGGGGCGCGGTCAATCACCGCAATGGCGAAATCTACTTTGCGCTGACCAACAACAATGCCAGCAACCGCACACCGGTCAAGGTCGATGCAGCCAACCCGCGCGCCTACATGGACGCAGACGGCAAAAAAAGCGCCGGCAACCCCAACGGCCACATCATCCGTTTCAAGGAAGACGGCCACAGTTCTACTGCTATGGGCTTTGCCTGGGACATCTTTGTCTTTGGTGCCGAAGAAGACGCGGGCGCTGCCAATCTGTCGGGCCTCACGGGCAAAAACGCTTTCTCATCACCAGACGGTTTGTGGTTCAGCAAGGCCACAGGCATTTGCTGGATTCAGACCGACGACGGCGCCATGACAGATGAAACCAACTGCATGCTGCTGGCCGCCGTACCCGGTCAGGTGGGCGATGGCGGCAAGATCACCGTCAGCAACACCATGACCGTCAACGGCGCGCAAGTCACGGGCAAGCAAGACACCTTCATTGGTGCCGCGCTGGGCGAGGCCCGTCTGCGCCGCTTTTTGGTGGCGCCCAAGGGCGCTGAAGTCACGGGCATTACCGAGACTGAAGATGGCAAGACGCTGTTTGTGAACATCCAGCATCCCGGTGAAAACACGCCAGCCATGGGCGCGGCGGCGCAATACACACTGGAAAGCGGCTGGCCTGCTAACCAGGGTTATGGCCCCGTCGGCCGCCCGCGTTCAGCCACGCTGGTCATTACCCGTCAAGACGGCGGCTTGATCGGCGTTTGATTCAGACGCTGCCCAGCTTCGTCATAGATTGCGGGCTGCCAGCCCGCTGAATCTGGTCAGTGCAGCTGGGCAAACACTGCATCTAACTCGGCCATCCACGCCGCCTTTTGTGCATCGCTGGCAAAGCTGGCCTCAAAGCTGTTGCGGGCGAGTTGCCAGGCGTCTTGCACGGTGAGCGCGGGTAAGGCGGCAAAGGCGGCTTCAAAATTGGCCAGCAGGTAGCCGCCAAAGTAGGCCGGGTCGTCGGAGTTGAGGGTGATGCACAGGCCGGCGTGCAAGAGCGTGGCCAGGTTGTGCTCGGCCATGGTGCCAAATACGCAGAGCTTGGTGTTAGACAACGGGCACACGGTAAGCGGCATGCGGCTTTGGCCTAAGCGCGACACCAGCGCAGGGTCTTCGCTGCAGCGCACACCGTGGTCGATGCGCTCGACCTGCAGCACGTCCAGCGCGCTGGTAATGTAGGCAGGCGGTCCTTCTTCACCGGCGTGCGCCACCAGATGCAGGCCCAGGGCGCGGCATTGGGCAAACACGGCGGCAAACTTTTCGGGCGGGTTGCCGCGTTCGCCCGAGTCCAGGCCCACGCCGATGAAGTGCTGGCGGTAGGGCAAGGCGGCTTGCAAAGTGTCGATGGCGGAGGCTTCAGACAAATGGCGCAAGAAGCACAAAATCAGGCTGGCACTGATGCCAAATTGGGTGTGAGCGTCGGTGCATGCGCGCGCCAGCCCGCCCATCACCGCGCCCATGGGCACACCGCGCTCGGTATGGGTTTGCGGGTCAAAAAACAGCTCAGCGTGCACCACATGGTCAGCATGTGCGCGGGCGAAATAGGCCATGGCCATGGCATAAAAATCGCTCTCGTCGATCAGCACCGAGGCCCCGGCGTAGTACAGGTCTAAAAAGCTTTGCAGGTCAGTAAACGCGTAGGCCGCGCGCAGCGCCTCCACGTTCGGGTAGGCCAGCGCCACGCCGTTTTTGTGCGCCAGGGCAAAGATCAGCTCAGGCTCTAAAGAGCCTTCAATGTGGATGTGTAACTCGGCCTTGGGCATGCGCGCCAGCAGTGTTGGGATGTGGGCGCGGGTGAGGTGGGAGAAGTCCATGGCAGGTGCTTGGTAAAGATTCAAATGGCGTTGTTTAAGCGGCCAATGGTGGCAGTGACTCCTCCATGGCCTGCAGCTCTTGCAGTGGCGGAATGGTGGCCAGCATATGCGGATCGAGCAAGTCCCAGACAATGCCGCAGCGCGGCTTGTGTGGGTCGGTCACCTCGATGGTGCGGGTAGGTGTAAAAATCGCGTCGGCCACGGTGTCAAAGACCTCAGGGTACAGGGTCTCGGTCAGTACCTGGCAGTCGTGCACCAGGGCAGCGGTAGGGGTGGCGGCCGAAATCTTGCCGATGCGGTAGAGCATGCCCCATTCAGCGTCAAAAAAGCCATGGCCTTTGCCAAAACGCACGCCTTGCTCGTTGATGGCGCCGGTGCCAGTGATCATGTAGTCCAGCGTCGGCAAATCGCTGCGAATCTGCGCCAGCGACATGTGCGTACCGTGGCGCTCCATGCCGTCCAAGGTGGCGGCGTACAGGTAGCGGTCTTTGGGGATTTTGGCGGGGTCCAGCAGCCAAAAGCCGCGTTTGATGGAATAGGTGGTCATCAAAATCAGCTTGCCTTCGCACAGGGTGCGGTAGCGCAGCTCTTCAATGCAGTTGTCCGGGGTAATGAAGATGCACTGCGCGTCTTGGTAAAAACGGTGCGCCATCAGCCGGTCAGTGGCGGCGCTGCTGCCGACAAAGTCGGTGATGAATTCACCAAAATCGTAGTGAAACCGGCTGTCCGGAAAAGCCACCTGGCGCAGGTCGGCAAATACGCGTTCGCGCACCGTGCTTTTGTGGTCCGGATGGTCGGCGTGGGTGCTGGAGTCCGTGCGGTCTGGGTGCATGGGGTACTTTCAAAAAAGGATCAAAAAAGAATCAAAAAAGGGGCGGAGCACAGGCCGCAGTCAGGACGCTGGCGCCATGGCGTAACGGCGCAATACGCTGCGCTCGATCAGCCCCACCCCGCTGTTCAGGGCCACGGCAATGGCGATGGCAACCACGGCCACGCTCCAGATCATTCCGAAATCGAGCATGCCGCGCGAGACATTGAGCAAGTTGCCAATGCCGGTGCCGGTGGCCAGCCATTCGGCAATCATCACGCCCAAAAACGCACGCGGCGCAGCCAGTCGGGCTGCAGCGCATAGATAAGGCAAGGACCAGGGCAGCGCAATCAGGCGCAACTGACGCCAGCGACCGGCACCGTAGACCCGCACAAAATCGTGCGCGCTGGCCGGCACCTGCGACAGACCTTGGGCAATCGTGACAAAGGCGGGAAAAAACGTGACAGACACCGTCACCACCAAGATACCTATCGTGCCGCGGCCAAACACCAGCACCACCAGCGGCGTGAGCGCCACCAGCGGCATGGACTGGCTCACCAGCGCCAGTGGCAACAGGCTGTGGCCTAGGCCGCGCCACACCGTGGTGGCCACCGCCAGCATCAGCGCCACCGCCAGCCCGGCCAGCATGCCCAGCAGCGTGTAGGGCAGGGTCTCGGCCAGGGCTCCGAGTAACTGCGCGCGGTTGTCGCTGGCGCTGTCATGGGTAAACAGATGCTCCACCACGCTCAGCGGACCGCGCAACACAATCTCGGACACGCCCAGCGCCTCAAACCCTGCCACCACGCCCCACCACAGCACAAATGGCATGGCAAAAGCGCCTGCGCGCAGCAGCCAGCGCCGGGTGCTGGATTCGCGCTCGGCGCCGGGCACAAAGCCCAGCGGCGTGCTGGCACTTTGGGTGTTACCGGCAAAGCGGCGCGCCAGCTGGTCCACCAGCAAGTAAGCCAGGCCGCTAATCGCCGTGGCGGTCAGGCCAATGCCCCACAGCCGCGCTGGGTCGCCCCGGCCCAGCGAGCCAATCAAATAGGTGCCCAAACCAGCACTGCCACCGCTGCCAAACTCGGCCAGCAACGAGCCCAGAACGGCCGCCGGAGCCGCCACCCGCAAGCCCGACAACAAGGACGGCAAACCGCTGCGCAGGCGCACCCAGCGCAGCACCTGCGCCTCGCGCCCGCCATACACGCGCACCAGGTCCAACAGGCGCGCGTCCACTTGGGTCAGGCCCAGCACGGTGGCCACCATGGTGGGGTAATAAACCGACAAGGCCGCCAGCACCACGCGCGGCGCGTCACCGGGCAGGGCGATCACCAAGATCGGCACCAGCGCAATGGCCGGCATGGCAAACAAGGTGACGTTGACCCCGGCCATCAGGCGTCCGGCCGGGCGGTACCAGGCAAACAGCATGCCCAAGGCCACGGCCACCAAGTTGCCAATGGCAAAGCCGGCCAGCGCTGTTTTCAGGGTGCCCCACAGATGGGCGGGGTAGTCGGCGCGGTCCAGGTAGCCCTGGCGCAGAATGGCCGAGGGCGCGGGCAGCGCGCCCTGCCCCACCCATTGCATTTGCCCAGCAAGCTCCCACACGGCCAGCAGCAGCACCAGGCCCCAGAGGGCGGCGTGCGAAGGTTTTTCAGCGTTCATGTCGGGCAGGCTTCAGGGCGCATCGCTGCGGTACAAGATGTGGGCCACATGGTCTTCCAGCGCGCGAAATTCGGGTGTGTTGAAGAGCTCCATGCTGCGCGGGCGGGCAAACGGCACCTCAATGACTTCGCTGATACGCCCCGGTTTGCTTTGCATGACCGCCACGCGGTCGCTCAAAAAAAGCGCCTCGTCAATGCCGTGCGTGACCAGCACCGTAGTGGTTGGCCGCTCGGTCCAGATGCGCTGCAACTCCAGATTCATACTGCGGCGCAGCAACTGGTCCAGCGCGCCAAAAGGTTCGTCCAGCAACAGCACCTCGGGCTGGG
>JBIKZP010000432.1:0-2921 GCA_044354655.1 Rhodoferax sp.
CTGCTCAGCCAGCTTGACCGGTGAGCCCTCATCTTTCAGGCTTACGGGGTAGCGATCAACCTCGTCCAGGGCCAGCTTCTTGATGGGCTTAGACGCCAGCTCAGACGGGCTGTTTGACCAGCCCAGGTAGAGCACGCCACCAGGGAAATTCTTTTCAGTGATCTTGTTGCCGCTGTCACGCTTTCGGCTGCTGGGTATCTTGGCGCTGATGCGCTCCATCGCCAAAATTGCGGGGTCCAGGCGCTGGCTGACAAAGTCCTTGACGGCTTTCTCGGTGGGCTGAACCACCATCATTGGGCCGGGGTCTTGATCGATGCTCTCGAACACAAAGTTCAGCAGCACCTCAGTCTTGAGAACCTGAGACGCGGCCATGATGACCACCTCTTGCGTGCGCGACCGTGACGACAGCTCGTCCATCGGCTCGCGCGCATACGGCGTGCGGCTGGTGCGCCACTGCCCGCCCTCGGGCGACGACTTGCTGGGCACCTGGCGGTACTTATCAGCCCACTCAGAGGTCCACAACTTCTCGGGCAGCGCCCAGCCAGCTGCCGCCGCTTCGAGGATGGCGGCGTATCCGTCTTTGAGATTCATCAGGCCACCTGCAATGAGTGTGTGCGCGCCATTTGATTGAGCTTGTCTTGCAGGGTCTGGCACACCCGCTGCACCTCGATTTCAATAAGCCCGTAGACTTTTCCGGGGTCTTGCTCAGGTGTGACCAACGGCGTCAGTCGGTCAGCCAGCGAGAGCAGCTCCGAGCGAGCAGCCACCATGGCGTCATGCACGGCGCGAGTCATGGGGGCAATCTCAGCCAGCGTTCCCTTGAGCTTGCCCAGCTCGATCTGCTCACGCTCTGCGCGGGCCTGCTCGGTCAGTGTGCGGGCGTCAAGCAAGGGGCGGTGCCCACGGCCCGTTTCAGCAGCTGGCGCCTGCACTGCTTCGGGCATGTACAAAGGCAGCTCGCCAGGCAGCGACACAGCACTCCCAGTCGACGCCTCGCCAAACACGCCGGCTTGGCGCTGGCCACCTCGAAACGGGTCAGCGGTCAGCGCCATGCCCAGGCGAACAGCCTCAACATCCACAGAGCCGTCCGGGTATTTTTGGCAGCGCTCAGCCCTGATAGCTTTGTGAATCGCTGTGTCGCTCACGCCCAACTGGCGAGCGCATTCCTTGACCGACACACCGATCAAGTTGCGAGCGAGACGACCCATAAATAAAACCTATCACAAACCGTTAAGCAAACCAAAGCAAACCAATTAAAAAAACCTACACCCACCCGAACATCGAGGCCCGAATTACCCCCGAGGGGGAGGGGGTGGGGGAGGACCCGGGGATTTTTTGGAAAGCCAAACACATAAGCGGGCCGGGCTTGATACCGGCTTACCCCAACCGCGTGCCATTGCTTCATAGGGGTCATATATGGCAAAGGCGTGTCCATCCACGCCGCCGCTTATGTGTTTGTCAGATCAAAGCCATTTGTGTCTTGGGTATGGCCGTGCCCTTTGCTTCAGCCACTGCCCTGCTCAGCTCGTCAGCGAAGCGATCACGGATGACACGCTGCGCAATGCCTGGCACATCCAGCTGCTTGCGGTAGGCTGGCTTGCTGACGAAGATGATGATGGGCTTGATCGCTGAGCCGGATGCGCCGAAGTCTGTCTTTTGCCAGATGCCTGTGGGGTGGCGCCCCCCGTTGGGCTTGCCCACGAAGTAGCTGATGCCGCGTGACCCGGTGCGTTTGTCCCTGCCTTCAGCCATTGCCTTTTTTCGCTTATCGGTAATGTTTGACCGATACCCCTGCTGGCCAAAGGCCTTGAAGTAAGACAGTATCTGAACGATCTGGCCACGACTTAGGTTGCCGTAAGCGTCGACCGTAGCTGCGCTTCCTGGCACAGCGGCCATGCCCGAAGGCAGTAGGCCCGTGCGCTGCAGCGACCGCTCGAAGGCTTTGAGCTTGCGCTCACCACCGTAGACGATGGGAGCTAGGTAATCACGGGCTTGCGTGCCACGCCCCATCGCGACCCTGAAGTCAACCTCGGCCAGCAGCTTTCGCTTAGTGGCCGGGTAGAGCCTGAACCCCCGCATGGTGTACGGGGTGGGGTTGTTGATCAAGGCCGGCAGTTGCCGCTCGATCTCTTCCTTGGCTGCCTTGGCGGTACGAGTCAGGGCCAGCGCTGTAGCGAATGGCATTTGATCGCCTGCGATGCGAGCGAACCGGTTGATCGTGGCCTCCAGGTCACTCTTGACGCTGAATGTAATCACATGATTCTCTCCAAAACAAAAGCCCACCAAGGTGAGCGGGTGGGCTTTAGGTAGTGCATACGTCTGTACTGCGACGCATGTTTTCACCAGAGTGCCTGAAATGTACCGGAAACGTTTTACTACGCAAAATTATTTCTTGCGGTCCTCAAGGCCGCGTGCGTACTCTGATTGCACCGTGTGCAGCCGCGCATAAAGCGTGCGCAGGCTAGTGCCTAGCTTGGCTGCGGTGGCGCGGGCTGTGGCGGGCGTGCAGTACACGTGGAAAAGCAGGCGTTGGTCTTGGTCTGCCAGGCTGCCTACCCAGTCGTGGGTTCGGCTCAGCTCAATGTCTTTGATGGGGATGATGGCCTGGCTCACGCTGCCCCGGCCCACGCTGTCCCAACTGGCGCTCATGCCCGCACTGCCCCGGCCGTGGCCCAGCTGAACCCACTGGCCCCACCGGGCCAGGTGTTGGTCTACCCACTGAATCATGCGGCCACCTCGGAGGCTGTGGATGTGGGGGTGGGGGTGGGCATGGCGATGAACGCGGCAAAACCACAGCCAATGGTCAGCGCCATTTGCTGATAGCTGTTGAGCGGGTGCGTCGCCGGAAAGGGTGTGCCTAGGATGTGCCCCCGCTCCATCGCGTAAAACAAGCCTGGCTCCCCCTTCATGGCCCGAAGAAT
>JBIKZP010000509.1:0-2913 GCA_044354655.1 Rhodoferax sp.
GCTTCGGGTAAAAAGCTGGATGACACTTACAAGCTGGCCTGGATTCGCGGTTTGAAAACCACGTACTACCTGCGCACCATGTCTGCCACCCACGTTGAGAAATCTACCGTGACCGCAGGCCGCATGAACTCCGTTTCATCGGGTCAGGAAACGACCAGTGCGGCGAGTGGCATGAGCGCACTCGATGCAGCAGCAGCAGCAGCCAAACTGCAAATGGCTTCAGGCCCCGCCACTGACATCAAGTTCTGTGGTGTGGACGATCCAACGTGCGAGTCGTGCCAATAAGGCCTCGTCTCTCGCGACGTTCGATGTTGCAACACAACACTCGACAAAACAAATCAGCAGTGAATTGAATGAATACTTTTCAATTCAATTCACTGCTCTCATAATCCGCTGATTGGAAAATAAAATATGTTGACCTGGGACGAAGAAGTCAAGCCCACACCGTCGTTGCCTTTAGCAGGCGGCTTACCCACCAGCCGTGAAGAGCCGTCTTTTAATTCGGCGCCTTTGCAAACACTGAATGACGGCGCTGTACGACCAACAGCACAACAAGCACTGCGACCAACAATGCAGTCCACCACGGCTGCAAGCACTGCGCAAAACACCCCGCTGGAATCTGCCCCCGCCCGCCGCGTCAATGCTGCGGACAAACGCATCATCAACGGCAAGACAGACGTTAACCAACTCGTCCCCTTCAAGTACAAATGGGCATGGGAAAAATACCTCTCGAGCTGTGCTAACCACTGGATGCCGCAAGAAGTCAACATGACGCGCGACATTGCGCTGTGGAAAGATCCTAACGGCCTCACTGATGACGAGCGTCGCATCATTAAACGCAATCTGGGCTTTTTCGTCACGGCTGACTCGTTGGCAGCCAACAATATTGTGCTGGGCACCTACCGTCACATCACAGCGCCTGAATGCCGTCAGTTTTTGTTGCGCCAGGCGTTTGAAGAAGCGATTCACACGCATGCCTACCAATACATCGTGGAATCCCTGGGGCTGGACGAAGCTGAAATTTTTAGCGCCTACAACGAAGTCAAGTCGATTCGCGACAAAGACCAGTTCCTGATTCCATTCATTGAAGCTATCATGAACCCGGCTTTCCAAACGGGCACACCCGAGAACGATCAAACGCTGCTGAAGTCCCTGATTGTTTTTGCATGCCTGATGGAAGGTCTGTTCTTCTATGTCGGCTTCACTCAAATTCTGGCTCTGGGTCGGCAAAACAAGATGACGGGTGCTGCCGAGCAGTACCAGTACATCCTGCGCGACGAGTCCATGCACTGCAATTTCGGCATTGACCTGATCAATCAGCTCAAACTGGAAAACCCCCAGTTGTGGACTGCAGAGTTCAAAGCTGAAATCAAGAGCCTGTTTGAACAAGCCGTTGAACTTGAATACCGCTATGCCGAAGACACCATGCCCCGTGGCGTGCTGGGCATGAATGCCTCCATGTTCAAAGGCTACCTGCGTTACATTGCGAACCGACGCGCGACCCAAATTGGGTTGGAGGCTCTGTTCCCGAATGAGGAAAATCCTTTCCCTTGGATGAGCGAAATGATTGACCTGAAAAAAGAGCGTAATTTCTTTGAAACCCGCGTTATCGAGTACCAATCGGGTGGCGCGCTTTCCTGGGATTGATCCTCTGTATATGACAACAAGAATTCCACAGACGACTGACTGCCCTACCAAGGGCAGTAGTGGTTTGTGTACCCGAGTTCATGGTGCTGGGATTGACCCCAACACCATGAATCGCTTCGTGCACTCCAACTCGCATGAAGTGCTCTTTGTAAATTGATCAAGGAGAAAATGATGGCAACTGCAAAAAAACCGGTCGCAAAAAAGGCCGCTCCCGCGAAGAAATCTGTTGTGGCTAAAAAAGCTGCTCCAGCCAAGAAAGTAGCTGCTAAAAAAGCTGCTCCAGCCAAAAAGGCCGCTCCAGCTAAAAAAGCTGCGCCAGCCAAGAAAGCTGTAGCTGCCAAAAAGCCAGCCGCTAAAAAAGCAGCACCGGCCAAAAAAGCCGCTCCAGCTAAAAAAGCCGCCGCCAAAAAAGCGCCAGCCAAAAAAGCCGTAGCAGCCAAAAAGCCAGCCGCTAAAAAAGCCGTAGCAGCCAAAAAAGCCGCTCCAGCTAAAAAAGCTGCCGCCAAAAAAGCGCCAGCCAAGAAAGCTGCTGCTGCCAAGAAACCCGCTGCTAAAAAGCCAGCCGCCAAGAAAGCCGCTAAAAAGCCAGCCGCCAAGAAAGCCGCGAAAGCACCCGCTGCCGCAAAGGCTGCGCCTGCTTCCAAACCTGCCCCTGCAGCTCAGACAACTCTGAACCCGCAAGCAGCTTGGCCGTTTCCAACGGCAAGCAAGCCCTGATAACTTCAGCGTTTGCACCAAAAGCCCGATGTTGTAAAACATCGGGCTTTTTTATGGGCATCTCAAGGATAAAGGGCCAGAATGCGGTAACCCGCTATTTGGTCAGCGCTTTGTCCATCGGTTTTGATCTTCACCGACATGGAACTGCTCCACTCTGCGCCAGGGAGCAACATTGGCGACGAGACGCCCAATTCTTGCGGAAGGAATATTCGGCGCATCCAAACGCGGTCCAAGCTGTCGGTCAAACTGAGCTCTATGGCGGGAAACGCCAACTCTGCACTGGCCGTATTCTTCAGCACAAAGTCCCAGCGGTAAGTGTCGCCAGCGATCAAGGTGAATGAAGAGCTCTCAATGGCCAGCGAGTCAATAAGCTTCAGCGGCGCAATGGTGCAGTTCAATACGCGGCAAGCGGCCAAGCCCATGGGCAATAAGTCGGGCTGCCAAGCCAGCAGTCTCTCCCGCTCCTGTACAACAAACTGCCCCATCAACAGCAGCGCCAATGCAACGGTCAAACCCGCCAAGCTACGCCGAGCCCAAGGCTTGTGCGAT
>JBIKZP010000433.1:0-2906 GCA_044354655.1 Rhodoferax sp.
TCAGCTTGGCCGTGTCGTCAGACTCGGGACGCCAAATCGTTCCGATAGAAACGCTCTTGAGTTTTTTCTGGCGGCCGTACCAAAGGTTCACCAGGCCGCGCGAGAAGAAAACCCCCGAGAACATGCTGGTCATGATGCCCAGGCAATGCACCACGGCAAAGCCGCGCACCGGCCCCGAGCCAAAGGCCAGCAGCGCCAGTCCGGCAATCAAGGTGGTGACGTTGGAGTCCAGAATGGTGGCCCAGGCGCGGTCATAGCCGGCGTGGATGGCCGCTTGCGGCGAGGCGCCGTTGCGCAACTCTTCGCGCACGCGTTCGTTGATGAGCACGTTGGCGTCAATCGCCATGCCCAGCACCAGCGCCATCGCCGCCATACCCGGCAAGGTGAGGGTGGCTTGCAGCATGGACAGCACTGCCACCAGCAGCAGCAGGTTGAAACCCAGGGCGACGCTGGAAAACACGCCAAACAGCATGTAGTACATGCACATGAAGACGGCCACGGCTACAAAGCCCCAGGTCACACTGTTGAAGCCTTTGGCAATGTTCTCGGCACCCAGGCTCGGGCCAATGGTGGTTTCTTCAATGATCTCCATGGGCGCTGCCAGCGAGCCAGCACGCAGCAGCAAGGCGGTGTCGGTGGCTTCCATTGGCGTCATGCGGCCAGAAATTTGCACCCGGCCGCCGCTGATTTCAGAGCGAATCACCGGCGCGGTCACCACTTCGCCCTTGCCTTTTTCAAACAGCACAATGGCCATGCGCTTGCCCACGCTCTCACGTGTGACGTCGCGGAAGATACGGGCGCCCTTGGCGTCCAGCGTGAGGTTGACCACGGCCTCTTGGGTCTGGCTGTCAAAGCCGGGCTGGGCATCGGTCAGGTTGTCGCCGGTCAAAATGACTTGCTTCTTGACGATGACGGGCTGGGCGTTGCGCTCCAAAAAGCGCTCCGAACCAAACGGCACCACGCCGCTGCCACTTTCGGCAGCGCGGGCTTCAGAGCTCTCGTCCACCATGCGCACTTCCAGCGTGGCAGTGCGCCCCAGAATGTCTTTGGCCTTGGCGGTGTCCTGCACGCCGGGCAGTTGCACCACGATGCGGTCCAGCCCTTGCTGCTGAATCACCGGCTCGGCCACGCCGAGTTCGTTGATGCGGTTGTGCAAGGTGGTGATGTTTTGCTTGAGGGCCTGGTCTTGCACCGAGCGGGCCGACACCGGCTTGATGGAGGCGGTGAGCTTGAACTCGGTGCCGTCGGGTGCGTCCACACTTTGCAAATCAGGGAACTGGTCTTGCAAGAGGGCCTTGGCCGCATTGAGCGCCTGCATGTCACGGAAGCGAATTTCAATCGTCTGGGCGCTGCGGTTGATGCCGCTGTGGCGCACGTTTTTCTCGCGCAGGCTGGTGCGAATGTCACCGGCTAACGATTCGACTTTTTTGGTTAGCGCCGCCTGCATGTCCACTTGCAGCATGAAGTGCACGCCGCCGCGCAAGTCCAGGCCCAGGTACATGGGCGAGGCGCGCAAGGCGGTGAGCCAGGCTGGCGAACGCGACAGCAGGTTCAAGGCCACCACATAGGGCGGGTTGGCAGGGTCGGGATTCAGAGTTTTCTGAATCGCATCTTTCGCCTTGAGCTGGGACTCGGTGTTGCTGAAACGGGCCTTGATGGAGCCGCTATCCAGCGTGACCTGTTCGGGCGTGAGGCCGGCGGCTTTGAGCGCTTCTTCCACTTTGGCCAGCGTGCTGCTGTCCACCTTGAAAGCCACTTTGGCCGAAGAGACCTGCACGGCAGGGGATTCACCAAACAAATTGGGCAGGGCGTACAAGGCGCCCACGGCCAGCGCGATCAGGATGATCGCGTACTTCCATATCGGGTAACGATTCATGATCGCGTGTCTTGCTGCAGTGAGTGAAGTGGGGCGCTGAAATTACTTGATGCTGCCCTTGGGCAACACCTGAACAACCGCACTGCGCTGAATCTGCACTTCTACGTTGGCTGCAATTTCAAGCGTCACATAGTTGTCGCCCAGCTTGCTGACCTTGCCCAGAACGCCGCCCACAGTGACGATTTCGTCGCCCTTGGCCAGCGCCTCGATCATGGTGCGGTGCTCTTTTTGCTTTTTCATCTGGGGGCGGATCATGACGAAGTACAGCACCACAAACATCAGCACCAGGGGCAGCATGCTCATGAGGGAGGACTGCATGTCGCCGCCAGCGGCAGCAGCGGGAACGGTTTGGGCAAAAGCGGAAGAAATAAACATAGACAACTCCTGAAGTATTGGTTGTAAAAACAAGGCTGAGCGCCTATCTTGGCACCCGCAGGTTCCGAAAAAAGGCAACTCTTCATTGTATGCGGGGCCATGAGGCCCGCTCTAGTGGCCCGCTCATTGACACGGCCCGGTGCACGCCCGGGCCTGCGCCTTGCGCTAACTCAAGCCGCTTTGGCAGCGGCTTGCGGGTCGCGCCACTGGGCCAGCAAGAGGCGCTGATTGTGCTGCGCCGTCTTGAGGTTGCGCGCTTTCACGTGGCCAAAGCCCTTGATTTGTTCCGGAATACGCGCCAACTGCAAGGCCAACTGATAGCGCGCCGGGTTGCCGTCTGCGGCCAGGGCGGCCAGCACCAGGTCCATGCTGGCGCGGTAGTCGGCAATGCTGGCGCGCTCCTGGCGGCGCTCCTCGGTCAGGCCGAACACATCAAAAACGGTACCGCGCAAAAACTTCAACTGCTTGAGTAACCGGAACGCGGTCAGCATGGCCGGGCCAAACTGCCGTTTTTGAAGCTCGCCCTTGTCATTCTTCTGGGCCAGCAGCGGCGGGGCCAGGTGGTAGTGCAGCGTGTAGTCACCCTCAAACATGGCGCTGATCTTGGCGTGAAAGGCGGGGTCGGTGTGCAGGCGCGCCACTTCATACTCGTCTT